>JAFLJY010000057.1 GCA_022712755.1 Gammaproteobacteria bacterium | reverse complement strand
TTGGGGTTCGTGCCTCACCCCAACCTACAAGCTGATGGTAAAATGGGAGGTGGAAAACCATGAAAATTTTAGTTGCTATTGATTTTTCTGATATTACTGAACAGGTTCTTACTCAATCCAGCATTCTGGCTAAAAATTTGCAAGCAGAAGTTTGTTTGTTGCATGTTGTTGAAGCTAACCAGGATTATATTACTTATGATTACGATCAGACTATGATGTATGCCATCGACCCATCTGAAATACGTGATCAACTTGCACAACGTTTTCGTAAAGAGCATAAAACATTACTGGAATATGCGGAAGGTTTACGTAATAACGGGCTTAATTGTAAAGCACTTATGGTACAGGGCGAAACGGTTAAAGCCATTCTGGCTATTGTTGAAAAACTATCAATGGATTTTATTGTGCTTGGGTCACATGGAAAGGGCGCAATTAGCCAGCTGCTGCTTGGTAGCACCAGTAAAGATTTGATTAAGAAAACATCGGTACCGATTTATTTAATTCCTATAGATAGGTCTGAAGCATAAAGTAGGAATAGCTGATTAATTGATGAAGTGGTTTGTAGGTTGGGGTGAATGTTTTTCATGAACCCCAACAGTAGTGGCACATGGACGTGCCGTTTACCTGCCTGCTGCAGGCAGGCGAACCAAAGGACGGAACCCCGTCACGGTGTCTACTCCATTCTTCCATCCTTTGGTTCATGAACAGCGCATCCATATGCTACTGCTGGTTTGTAAACGGCATGTTCATGTGCCACTACTGTTGGGGTTCGTGCCTCACCCCAACCTACATACTGCAGTCAGTATGAAAAGAGTAACCATCTAGAGAAACCCATGTTCTGTCATTTGTATAACATCAAATCACATCAAAACAGGCAGAATGAAAATACTGTCTGTCATTATATTGTTTTACACAATGCGATCATTATTCCTGTTTATTGTGTTTGTCTGGTTCATGCTATGGGCATTTCTGCCGGCTTGCGGCAGGTAGTATTCATGCAGTTTGATGTGGATGCAGATACTGAATATATCAAATTGGACAATGCTGCACAGTATCAATTGCAGCAATTAAATATAAAAAATAACAGTAATTTTAAGTAACGATATAAAAGGTAAAAAAATGAAAGTAGCATATATATTTTCTACACAAGGTCACTCTGTATCCTATAAACTGGGCAAAATGATTCTTCCACAACTTGAAGAAGGCATCCATGGCGTTGAAGTGGTTGGCATGTTTTTCTTTGAAGACAATGCTTATGTTCTGCAAAAAGACAATCCAATTGGTGAGCGCCTGGCAAAAGTGGCTGCTGATAAAGGCATGTTATTAATGGCCTGTGATCAATGTGCTTATGAACGTGAGATTGATGGCAAACTGGTCGATGGAGCTGTTATCGGTTGCTTTCCTAATTTATATAGTGCGCTGTCTGGCAATATGCCAGACCAGATCATCACACTATAAAAAATAATATTTCCTGATCAATTCACGGGCGCCGGATGAACATTTTTTACATTGGCTCATCCGGCGCGCTGTCTTTAGTTCCGTTCAAAAAACTTTTATCCTCAAATCACTCGATTACCGCAGTCGGTGTTTTTAACCCTGTAGTTATGGACGAAAAAGTTTTTGCTTTAGAAAATGAATCGCTGGCGCTAGCAGCGAACCTGCATAATATTTTGCTGATAGATTTATCGCAGCCGTTGGATATTATCTTGCAACAGTGTAAAAAATGTTCAATAGATATTATTTTGATGTCCTGTTTCAGCAAGCGGTTGCCGGATGAATTGATAAATATTGGTCATCATGGCTGCTTCAATATGCACCCATCGTTATTGCCGCGTTACCGTGGGCCGGAACCCATTTTCTGGCAGATGAAACAAGCAAGCGGGCTGGGCGTAAGCTGGCATCAGGTTGAGTATGATTTTGATGCTGGTGATATTGTAAATCAGCAAACAGTGACGCTTTGTGAGGGGGCGACTTATACGGAAATTAATATGCAATTGGCTGAAACTGGGGCTAAGTTAATGATGAAGTTGTTAGCAGATGCTTCTGAAGGCAGACTCAATAAAATGGGGCAAGACCCGGGAGTGGCCAGTTATTACTCTTATCCTCAACAACAGGATTTCGTGCTTGATCTGGAATGCTCGGTACAACAGGCATATAATTTTGTGCGGGCCACACAGGTTTTTGGTTTTTCTTACCGGTGCCAGCATAATAATCAGTCATATTTTCTTAAACAGGCGCTGAATTACGATAACAAAACCAGTCTAAAAGCCGTGGAAGTACATGGTAATGGCCTATATATCCCTTTTAATGATGGTGTATTAATGGCGACATACACTGATAAAATACCTGTCTAATCCTACAGGTGCTACCTTTATGTCAGAATCCACGTTAGAGCAATACCAGCTCATTGAAACCCGTTTGCAGGAAAAATTAGAAAACGGTACCACGCGCTGCAACTTATGTTTATGGCGATGTAAAATCAGCCATGGGCAACGCGGTTTCTGTCAAGCGCATGTCAACCGAAACGGCACCCTGTATAACCTGTCTTATGGCATTTTATCGTCGATTGATATTGATTTCATTGAAGAAAAACCGGTAAAACATTATCGCCCTGGCACTAAGGTGATGTCCGTTGGCAGTTACGGTTGCAGTTTTCGTTGTGGTGGCTGCCACAATCTGGAAATTTCCTGGGGCGTTGGCGCACTGGATGATCTGGCAAAAGGTCAATCGACAGAAGTCTGGGTGCCGCCGCAAAAACTGGTGGACTCTGCACTTCGAGCCGGTGTTCAGGGCATAGCCTTTACTTATTCAGAGCCTGCGGTATGGCTGGAATACGTTCTGGATGTTTGCGAGCTGGCACATCAGGCAGGTTTATATACGGTGTATGTTTCTAACAGTTTTGTTACCGATGAAGCACTGGAACTCATTGCAGGGAAAATAGATGTGCTGTGTTCAGACATTAAAAGCATGTCTGATGATTTTTATAAAGACATCTGCCGACCAGCAAAAGTCGAGCAGATTTTGGCATCCATTAAAAAAGCCCATGATCTTGGTATTCATGTAGAAACCCGTACCAATATCATACCGGGTAAAAACGATGATCCGGAGGAGCAATATAAAATTGCCTGCTGGATACGCGATAACCTGGGCGAAGCAAGTCCCTGGCATATAACAAGGTTCTTCCCGGCATACAAACTCAGTGACGTACCGGCAACACCGGAAACCATGTTATTTGAAGCTGAAACGCAGGCAAAACGTGCCGGATTAAACAACGTTTACGTGTATAATGACAAGGGTTGCGACTGTGCCACCGAGAACAAACCGGTTGCGGTTTATCTCAATAGCACAGCCGAAGAATTACATCAGATTAAACAATGCGCGGCGAGCTGCTGTGGTGATGATGGCGTATTGTTAAAGAAATATGAAGCAAGAGATTAGTTAGAGGTTAAAGATGGGTAATAAAGTTCAATGCGTGGTTTTAAAAGTTGAAGCAGAAGCACTGGATGCACCACCACATCCCGGTGATTTGGGTGTGCGTATATTTGAAAATGTATCCAAAGAAGGCTGGAAAAAATGGCTGGAGCGTTTAACCACCATTATTAACGAAAACGGTTTAAACACCGCTGATGTTAAAAATCTTGAGTTGATTGAAAAACACATGACTGGTTTCTTTTTTGAAGAAGGCGATTATGGTCAGGCACCCGCTGGTTTTCAGGCTGGTGGTGGCGGTAAAAAATAAAAAAATATTGAACCACAGAGAACACGGAGATCGCAGAGTTTATTTGCACGCCTATGGCGCGTAAATAAATAATGAAGCTTTTCCTCTGTGCTCGCTGTGTTCTCTGTGGTTAAAAAGATTTTCAGCTTTAAACAATTTTAAATATAGGCGCAGTTACAAATTTAAGATGTGCATAAGCTTCTCGAATCGCCGCCGTTACCTGTTCTGGTGACTGGGCACTGGCAAAGATATAGCCCAAATATTGATTACCTTCTGGCAGTGGCACAAGTTCATGACCTTCGCGAATAATGATGTCAATTTTATCAATGTATTTTACTTTATTCGCCTCAAGCAAACCTTCCACACGTTTTAACAATCCTTTTTCTGTTATTGGTATCATCATTACACCGCGTGCCTGATCCGGCATAGTGACTTCAATTGGCTGGTCGATGGCTAACGAAATGGCCAGCTTTTCTATACCAAAATTTTTACTATCCAGTAATCGCGCACAGTCACCACCAATAGTGCGTGAAGCGATTTCAAGAATCCATACCTTGTTGTTTTTATCAATTCGGCATTCTGCATGGATAGCACCTGTGCTTAAACCATAAGCGATACAGGCATTTTCTATCACCTGTTTTATTTCCTGCTGCAGTTCGCTACTTAATGTGGACGGACTGACATAAATCGTTTCCGCGAAATAGGGGCCGGTAAGTGGATCAGGTTTGTCAAAAATAGTGATAGTGTTCAGTTTGTTATGATGTAAAAAACCTTCATATGCAACCTCAATACCATCAATATAGTCTTCAATTAAAACATGTGTTTGTATAAACTCATCTGACGCAGTCGCAACAATGGCTTGTAATCGTTCACATGCGCTAATAAATTCATTTTTGTTATTAGCACGAATAACACCTCTGCTTGCTGTCATATTCAACGGTTTTAAAACACACGGCCAGGGTAGCCCGGCCATCTGTTTTTTTATCGGTAGCGTTAAATCCAGCAAGCAATGAATAGGAACTGGGCTGCCGGCTAACGCTAACTGCGACCGCGCAAGATCTTTGCGGGTAGAAAATAAAGCCGCTTCAGGAGGATTGTGAGGCAAGTTTAATAATTTAGCGGCACGGGCAGCTAACTCAACCGTTTGGTCATCGCTACCGAGTATTCCGGAAAAAGGTTTTATCTGGTTTTCTTTTAAAATATTCTCTAGTGCAGAATTAGCATCTTCAAAATCAATATGCATTCCATTAGCTACTTCGGAGACAAGTGAATGTTGCCCCGCTGAGGCAATAGTAACATCAAGACCAAGCTTGTTAGCCGCTTTAATATAGGGTGCGATACGATAACTGTTGTGATGTGAAATGAGTAATAATCGTTTGCTTTTGCTGTGTGGCATGTTTTCGTTCTCATACCCCGTGTGGGAATGCGTACCGTACTTACCGTTAGCTCTGGTATGCGTTACCACGCAGGAGCGTGGGAACGAGGTCATACTTAATTATGGGGTATAACAGCCTGCTTATACATACATTGGTTTGTCATCAGCCAGATATAACCAGCCTTTAGCAATTCTGTAGATAAGCCAGATGGCGTTAGCGAAAAGCACAAAGTAACCGACAACGATAAAGATTGTGATAACGCCGATAATCGACCACAATAGACTGAACCAGAATGTTCTGATCTGCCAACGGAAATGTGACTCCAGCCAGGTTCCAGATACATCGTCTTTTTTTATATAGTTAATAACAACAGCGACGAGAAAGGTGAAACCAAACAGGAATGAAGCCGCCTGCAATGCATAGACTATGGTGGCAATCAGTTTTTTTGACTGGCGGCGTTTGTCAACGTAGTTGTCATCATCCTGCGCAGATGAGTTTCTGCTCATCATGGCAGTGCGTTCTTCATTCATTCTGTTCGATCTGATTGCTTTTTATTTAAGTCAGTGTTGAAGTGACGGCAATATTTTAGCCGCAACCACCACCAGAAGAACCACAGCCACCGCATGAGCCGCCGCTGGCAGTGTTGGCAAAAACATTCTTGAAGACAAAACTGGCGTTTGCGCCTTCAGTTTGGTAGTCAATTTCAACGCCCTCTAAAAAACCTAAAGCAACCGCATCAATATGGACTTTAAGACCATCTTTTTCAAGAGTTGTGTCAAATGGGGTAGGTTGGTCAACAAAGGTCATGCCATAAGACATACCACCGCAACCGCCACCAGAAACAAAAATGCGTACGCCATTCACGCCATCTTCACCTTCGGTAAGTGCAATTAACTGTTTGACGGCCTCATCAGAGACTTTAATTTGATCAGTTAACTGGGTATTAAACTGGACTTGAGACATGAGAGTTCTCCTGCATAGTATTATTGATAACTTAATTTTATCATTATTATACTTTTATTTCCTGTTGTGGTTTCCATAAAAAAACAAGTGGTTATATCGCCTGATCGGGGGCGGGTAGATGTTTTAAATAGCCTGTGCACGCCCAATCATTTCATCTGCGTGCGCCAGTGACTGTTCGGTCACTTCAAGCCCGCTTAACATACGGGCGATTTCCTGACGGCGTTGGTTTTCATCTAGCGTGATTACCCCGCTGGTTGTTTGTTTATTAACGGTTTGTTTTTCTACACGTAAGTGATGGTGTGCCTGTGATGCCACCTGCGGCAGGTGGGTAATACATATAACCTGATTTGCCGCGCCTTTTTTAATCAGGGCTAAAGCGCGTAAATGCTGACCAACAATCTCCGCAATCGCGCCACCAACACCGCTATCAACTTCATCAAAAATAAGCGAGGGGATGCGGCTGTTATTGGCAATAATCATTTGAATGGCAAGGCTGATACGCGCCAGTTCGCCACCTGAGGCAACACGTGATATGGCCTTGCATGACTGGCCAGCATTGGCGGTGACGGTAAATTCTATTTTGTCTAGTCCATAAGCTGATCGTTTTGTGTTGTCAGGGGCGTTATTATAGACGTTATCATAGACCACGGTGATTTCAAATCTGCCACCGGACATGCCCAGTGTTTGCATGGACCGGGTAATCGCTTTATTGAGTTTGTTGGCAGCGAATTTTCGACTATCGGAAAGTTTTTCACAGGCGCTTAAATATTTTTCTTCCAGTTGTTTTTGTTCAAGGATTAATTCATCCATGCGTTCATCAGCATGGTCAATATCGTCCAGTTCCTGTTGCAGTTTATGATGCAAGACAGGTAATGTTTCGGGTTCGACACGATGTTTTCGGGCAAGATCAAGAATGTTCTGAATGCGCTGTTCTATTTTTGCCAAAAGAGCTGCGTCCAGTTCAATGTTGTCGCCATAACTCTGTAATATTGAAACGCTTTCATCAATTTGTACCAGAGCCTCGGTTAGCATTTCCGAGACTGGAGACAGGCTGGCATCAATGTCGATAATGTCTGCAAGAGAAGCGATGATGTGCGATAGTGCTGACTGCACATTGCTGTTTTCATCTTCACTTAGCAGGTGGATAGCCTGCTCGACCGTGGTCTGTATTTTTTCTGCATTGGCCATTCGCCGGTGTTGCTGATTGAGTGACAGGTATTCATTTTCTTCAACGGCTAAAGCATCAAGTTCCTGCGTTTGAAAACGCAATAGATCAAGGCGGTCATTTTGTTTTTTGCTGCTTTGTTGCAGATGTTGTAATTGTTCCTCGACCCGTTTTAATTTAATGTACAGCTTAGCTACCGTTGCCAGTAAAGGTGAATGCTTTGCACTGTCATCCAGCAATTGTCTTTGCACACTGCTTTTCATCATTGACTGGTGCTCATGCTGGCCATGTATGTCAATTAGCATTTCTGCCAGTTCACGAATCATTTGTAAATTGACCGGGGTGGCGTTGATGTAAGCACGGGAACGACCGTCTTTTGAAATGCGACGGCGTAGGATGCATTCTTCATCGGCATTTAATTGCTGTGAAACTAACCATGTCGAAACATCATCAAGATTTTGAATATCAAATTCGGCGACGATTTCTGCAAAGTCACAACCTTGTTTAATACTGTCGTTGTCAGCACGATCACCTAACACCAGGTTAAGCGCACCGAGTAATATGGACTTTCCCGCACCGGTTTCGCCAGTGAGTACGGTCAAACCAGAGTTAAAATCCAGCTCAAGCTCATTAATGATGGCGAAATTTTTGATGTATAAATGTTTTAACATGATTTTTTTGAAAAGTTGTAAGTTATAGGTTTTAAGTTATAAGCTTTAGCTTATATGTAAATGTTTATAATGATGCTTTAATATTTATCTCATAAATTTTTTTAGCAGTCTGAGTTTTTGTTTTAAACTTACAACTTACAACTTACAACTTACAACTTAAGACTTACAACTTAAGACTTACAACTTAAAACTTTTTCAACTATGCCCACCCCAATGTAATTTGGCACGTAAGATTTCAAAATAGTTATGCTGTTTGGGGTGAAGCATGGTTATTTTATCGGCTTTACGTTTTATTTTAATGTTATCACCAACGTGTACATCAGTTGATAAATGACCATCGCAGGTTGCCTGCGCGATGCCTTCTTTGGTATTGCATATTAATATTTCTATTTGTGAGTCGGCGTGTACCACGATAGGACGGTTACTTAAAGTATGTGGGGCGATTGGCACAAGGGCAATGGCATCAAGTGTTGCGTGTAATAATGGCCCGCCTGCAGACAGTGCATACGCGGTGGAGCCGGTAGGTGTGGAAACAATAATGCCATCTGCGCGTTGGTAATTGACGAACTCATCATTGATGCGCGTTTCAAACTCAATCATTCGTGCAACATCACGTATATGAACAACGACTTCATTAAAGGCATCGCCTTCAAAAATGATTTTTCCTTTTCGCAGTACCTGCATTTCTAGCAGAAAACGTTGTTCTTCACGATAAGAACCATTAAGAATATCGTCCAGTGAGGCTTCTAGTTCATTTGGTGAAATATCTGCCAGAAAACCTAATCGACCAACATTGATGCCTAACAGGGGAACATCGGCATGGGCGAGTGAGCGTACTGCATTTAAGATTGTGCCGTCTCCACCAACCACGATAACAAGGTCACAATGTTCTGCGATGATTTCGCGGCTTACTTTTTTAAAATTAAAATTATTTATTGAATCCGGGATTTGTTCATCAAGTAAAATTTTGCATTTTTTGTTGTTCAGGAAAACAAAAACAGATTGCAAAGTTTGGTTGATAAGCTCAGCCTGTGGTTTTGTGATGATGCCGATGGTGTTGAATTTCATTTTGTTATTTACATTACTTTTAGGGTGTGATGCCACTTTGAGTAGATAAGTTTGACACTTTATGTAGGTTGGGGTGAGGCACAAACCCCAACATTGGTATTAGTTTCATCGGTATTTGTTGGGGTTCGACCCTCACCCCAACCTACAGGCTGTTGATGAAACCACAATAGTATGTAGCATAACCAGGGTAGTTATTCGCTTTATATTGTTTTTAGTTTTTGGCATCGTCTTTCAGGTTATACAGCAAATCAAGTGCCGCTCGCGGACTTAAGTCATCAATATTCAAAGCCTGTAATTTTTCTACAATCGGGTGAGTGTTATCCTGACATAGGTTATCACTAAACATTTCATATTGGCTGGGTTGCTGTTGATGGTGCTCAATGCTTTTCTTTTCCAGTTCTAGCAGTTTGCTTTTTGCCAGCTTAATCACGTCCTGCGGAACACCGGCTAACTGTGCAACCTGTAAACCATAGCTCTGACTGGCTGGGCCGGGTTTTACCTTGTGTAGAAAAACAATTTTTTCACCGTGTTCAACAGCATCAATATGAATGTTGTTAATGCCGCTTATTTCATCGGGCAGGGCGGTGATTTCAAAATAGTGTGTAGCAAATAAAGTGTAGGATTTATTTTTTGTGTTTAAATGGTAAGCACAGGCCCAGGCCAGTGATAGACCATCAAAGGTGCTGGTGCCACGACCGATTTCGTCCATTAATACCAGTGAGTTTTCTGTTGCATTGTTGAGAATATTTGCTGCTTCCGTCATTTCGACCATAAAGGTTGAGCGACCGCTGGCTAAATCATCCGATGCGCCGATGCGGGTATAGATGCGATCAATGGGGCCTATTACTGCGCTTTGTGCGGGTACATAGCTACCAATGTGCGCGAGCAGAACGATCAGTGCGGTTTGCCGCATATAGGTTGATTTACCGCCCATGTTGGGGCCGGTAATAATGCTCATTCGCTGGTTGTCACTTAATAAAATATCATTGGCTACAAAGTGCCCAGATGCTAAAGAATCAATAACCCGTTCCACAACCGAGTGGCGACCTTGTTTGATATCAATGCCTGGTTTGTCTGTAAGTACCGGGCAACAGTAGTCCAGCGTTTGAGCGCGTTCTGTTAAACAGCAGATACTGTCAAGTTCGGCAATGCTGGATGCACAGGTTTTTAGCGGCTGTAAAAAAGATTGCAGTTGTTGTAATAAATCGTCATAAATAGATTTTTCTAACGCTAGTGCACGTTCTTTGGCACTTAATACTTTATCTTCGTACTGCTTTAATTCATCGGTGATGAAACGTTCTGTGGTTTTCAGTGTTTGCTTGCGCGTGTAATGCGCTGGCACATTGTCTGATTGCAGTCGACTGATTTCGATGTAAAAACCATGCACCCGGTTGTAATTGACTTTAAGGGTTTTAATGCCTGTCTGTTCGCGCTCGCGAATCTCTAACTGTTCGAGGAAGGCATTGGCGTTTTTGCTTAAAGCGCGGAGTTCATCGAGTTCCTGGTTATAGCCTTCTGCGATAAAGCCGCCATCTCGTATTAACACCGGCGGGTTTTCACAAATCGCGGCACTGAGTAATTCAACAATCTGGGGGTGCGTGCTTATGCTGGAAGATAGTTGTTGAATAAACGGTGTTTGATTCTGCTGCAAAATAGTTTGTAATTCAGGCAAAACCACCAGTGAATTTTTTAATGTTTCAAGGTCGCGTGGTCTTGTTGAAAGTAACGCCAGGCGACTCATGATGCGTTCAATATCTCCAATTGAATTCAGACAAAATTGAATATCTATGGTTAATTGATTATTCAGCAATTCAGCAATTGCCTGATGGCGTTGGTTGAGTAATTCACGATTACGCAATGGCGAATGTAACCAGCGGCGTAAACAGCGGCTTCCCATACTGGTGGTGGTGCGATCAATTACCGATGTCAGCGTGTTTTCAGTGCCACCAGACAGGTTAATTTCGATTTCAAGATTACGCCGACTGGCGGCGTCCAGCACAATAACATCATTGGTGTTTTCTACATGCAAACCGGAAATATGCGGTAGTGCAGCACGCTGCGTGTCCTGTGTGTATTGCAACAGACAGCCGGCAGCCATTACTGCAGTGTTTAAATCTTCACAGCCAAAACCGGATAAGTCTTTAGTGCCAAATTGCGCGTTAAGCAAACGACTGGCGCTGTCAAAATCAAACCACCACGGTGGTTGCTGACGTAAACATACCGTGTTGTTTAACACATTATTTAATTCTTCATACAAAGGGTCGTCTTCAGCCAGTAAAATCTCAACCGCCTGTAACCGCTCAAGCTCGGCATAAAGTTGTGCCTTGTATTTTATTTCGCAAACATTAAAGCGCCCGGAAGTGATATTTAAGGTTGCCAGGCCATACCAGTTATTATGCTGGTGAATACATATCAACAAGTTATCCCGGCGTTCATCAAGCAAGGCTTCTTCCGTTACCGTGCCGGGGGTGACTATACGTTTAACTTCACGCTTAACCGGACCCTTGCCTTCACCGGGTTTGCTGGTTTGTTCACAGATAGCAACCGATTCGCCGCGTTTAATCAGTCGTGCTAAATAATTATCGGCAGCATGATAGGGGATGCCTGCCATTGGTATGGGGTTACCGTTAGTTTTGCCGCGCGCGGTGAGGGTGATGTCGAGAATTTTTGAGGCTTTTTTTGCATCATCAAAAAATAACTCGTAAAAATCGCCCATGCGATAAAAAAGCAGTGTATTTGGGTGTTCTGCCTTGATGCGCAGGTATTGTTGCATCATAGGCGTGTGTGCTGTTTCAGCTTTATTTTTACTGTTTGCTGTGGCTGTGTTCATAGACGCTTAGTGTACAAGATTTGCTGGTGTGATGGCATAGCGTGCTATAAAGTAGTGCAACAATTTTTTAGTAAATAAACGAGTATTTAATGAGTGCGTCAGAACAAGTAATCGAAACCGAATTAAAAGCGCTGACCGAACAGCTGGGTGTCTGTTTAAAAGCCAGAGGCATGAAACTGGCATCGGCAGAGTCATGCACTGGCGGCTGGTTGGCAAAAATCATTACTGACATGCCCGGCAGCTCTGCCTGGTTCGAAGCTTCAGTGGTTTGTTATAGCAACGAATCCAAACACGATCTGTTGTCGGTTAACGAAAATATATTAAAAGAATTTGGCGCGGTCAGTGGTGAAACTGTACTGGAAATGTCTGATGGGCTGTTTTCGCACACCAAAGCGGATGTAGCGGTAAGTATCAGTGGCATCGCCGGGCCCGATGGTGGTAGCGAAGATAAACCGGTAGGTTTGGTCTGGTTGAGTTGGGGGAAGCGCGATAAATCGGTGTACGCTGAACCCTTTAATTTTTCTGGTGATAGAGAAGATGTGCGCAAGCAGTCGATTAAACAGGCATTGAATTGTTTGCTGGATTTATTGGTCTGTGATTAACGAGTCAATGCTTGTTGCAGCTGTTTTTTGTTAACTGGAAATTTAAGTACATCATGTAACTTAATAATTTCATTTAGTTTGTCTACATATTTACATTCATTTTTATCCACCAGGACAATCACTTTTGTGTTGCTGGAATATTTCTGCAGGCTATACAATAGAACATCCAGATTGCTGATGTTTACGCCAGCATAATTATTACCATAACCATAAAAAAACTCCGCCACAATAAAATCGGGCTGTTGCTTTTTTAAAGCGGCAATGGCTTTGCGCATGGAAGTGATTTTACTTTCCTCAACTCCTAGCGTGTTATACAACTCGGCAAAGTTTGGGTGTGTTACCGATTCAATTATAGAAAATAAAGTTTTAGTGGGCATGCAAACTGCGTATTAAGTAAATGATACGCAGTTTATCCTGTTTTGCTTTCTTAGTGTGTTTTGGCTTGTTGCTGCGTTGGTTTATGTGTCAGGCGGTGGTAGCGGTAAGCCGGCCAGCTTGCATATTTCATGTGCGGGATCCCTTGGGAATAAGCTGTAAATGTGTTTTTCATAGGATTTTCTATTATGGAACTGCTTATTTTTACTGCCCAGATCTTGTATTAGTGTATGCATGGTTGGGTTTGTCATATTTTCTTCATAGTACTCGCGAAAATAGTAGATAAGTTCCCAGTGGTCGTTAAACAGCTGAATGCCATCTCTTTCTGCCTGCTCTTTGGCAAAGTCTTCACTCCATTCCTCCAGGTGTTGCAGGAAACCCTGTACATCGGTTTCGATATTTCTGCCGTTTACTTCTAACATCATAATTGATCGCTCCTCTCAATTGTGTAAGGTAACAGACTTTTACAAACCTGTTGTTTTTAGCGTCATGTTTCCCTGTACTTGATACTGCCAGGGTGTGGCTGGTTTGTGGGGTAGCCTCATAATGAGAATACGCTGAGAAAAATTCTATAGCAAGAAAAAATCATGTGTCCATAAAATAATTTTATGCGCTTGATTTTAATGGTGAACTAAAAATATGCAATTTTCCCATGATTTTTCAGTAGGCAGGTCTATCTGAACGTTGACTTCTATGTGATAATAATCCGTTTTATCATGACAACAAAACATCATCAGAGGAGTTATTAATGGACGATAATCGTAAAAAGGCACTGGCTGCCGCTTTATCTCAAATTGAACGTCAATTCGGCAAAGGATCTGTCATGCGTATGGGCGATGAAGGTGCTATACCTAATATTGAAACAGTTTCAAACGGCTCTTTAAATCTTGATATTGCCTTAGGCATCGGTGGTTTACCAAGAGGTCGTGTGGTTGAAATTTATGGTCCGGAATCATCCGGTAAAACAACCTTAACCCTGCATATTATTGCTGAAATGCAGAAAATAGGCGGCACGGCTGCATTTATTGATGCAGAACATGCGCTAGACCCGCAGTACGCAGAAAAGCTTGGTGTCAATATTGATGAAATGCTGTTATCACAACCCGATAACGGTGAGCAGGCACTGGAAATCACCGACATGTTGGTGCGTTCAGGCGCAGTGGATATTGTCGTTATAGACTCCGTTGCCGCATTAACACCTAAAGCTGAAATCGAAGGCGACATGGGTGACTCACACATGGGGTTGCAGGCACGTTTGATGTCGCAGGCGTTGCGTAAGCTAACCGCTAACATTAAACGCTCGAACACGCTGGTCATTTTTATTAACCAGATTCGGATGAAAATTGGCGTGATGTTTGGTAGCCCCGAAACCACTACTGGTGGTAATGCGCTTAAATTCTATTCTTCTGTTCGTCTGGATATTCGTCGTATCGGTGCCATCAAAAAAGGCGATGAAATAGTTGGTAATGAAACCAAAGTTAAAGTGGTTAAAAATAAAGTGGCACCACCATTCAAACTGGCTCATTTTGAAATTCTTTATGGTGAGGGTATTTCCCGTGAAGGTGAGTTGATTAATCTTGGCGTTGAGCACAAATTAATCGAGAAAGCCGGTGCCTGGTATAGTTATAACGGCGACAAGATAGGTCAGGGTAAGGAAAAAGTGCGTATTTTCTTGAAAGAGAATCCTGATATTGCAAATACAATAGAGCAGGCATTGCGTGATAAGTTATTAACCAAACCGACAGCCACTGATGAGGCTGAACTCGGCGCGGTTGAAGAAGACGCATTAGAAGAAGCGTAGCCTGTCTGCCATCCTGAGTGCGTAGGGTGGATAAGCGAAGCGCATCCACCTTTCATCGCAATATCTCGGTGGATGCGCTATCGCTTATCCACCCTACGCAAGATGGCAATAATCTAATACGTGTTTATTCTCTTCTTATAAAATTACTCCCGTAAAGCGGGAGTTTTTATTGTTTAACAATATTGAGTATAAGTCTTGAGCGCAAAATCCGTTGCAGTAAGATTGTTATCACGACGAGAACACTCCGCACTTGAAATTCGTAACAAATTGCTTAAGCGTGATTTTAATGGGGCGGAAATCGAGCAGGCCATTATTGAGCTGCAACAGGGCGGGTGGTTGTCCGATGAGCGTTTTGCAGAAGCCTATATTCGACTGCGCCAGCAAAAAGGTTTTGGTCCCGTACGCATCACTATAGAATTAAATGAACGTGGTGTAAGTGAAAGCATTGTTAATGCCAGTTTGCATGAAAATGATGAAAGCTGGCAGCAGACATTGTTACAGCAGTACCTTAAAAAATACAAAAACAGAGCCATTACGGATTATAACGACAAAGCAAAACGAATCCGTTTTTTACAATATCGTGGTTTTTCACTTGATGCAATTTATCAACTAGTTGGTTAATTAAATCAAATAGTTATTTACTATATTTAAAGTTATTAATACTATGAAAACAAGTTTAGAGTCCAGTTCAGCTTTACGTCAGGCATTCCTCACCTTCTTTGAAGACAAAGGTCATGAAATAGTGGCCAGCAGTTCGCTGGTACCTGGCAATGACCCCACTTTATTGTTTACCAATGCGGGCATGGTGCAATTTAAAGATGTTTTTTTAGGGCGTGATAAACGCAGTTACACACGCGCCACCTCAAGCCAGCGTTGTGTGCGAGCCGGTGGCAAGCACAACGACCTGGAAAATGTTGGTTATACCGCACGTCACCATACCTTTTTTGAAATGCTGGGCAACTTTAGTTTTGGCGATTATTTCAAAGAAGACGCCATCCGGTACGCCTGGGTATTTTTAACCGAAGTTGCGGGGCTACCGGCTGAAAAACTCTGGATTACAGTTTATGAAGACGATAATGAAGCGGCTGATATCTGGCTCAATATCATAAGAGTCAGCCCGGATCGCTTTACACGTATTGGCGATAAATCGGGTAAAAAATACCAGAGTGATAATTTCTGGGCGATGGGTGATACCGGTCCCTGCGGCCCCTGTACCGAAATCTTTTATGACCACGGTGAAGAAATCTGGGGTGGGCCGCCTGGCTCGCCAGACGAAGACGGTGATCGTTATATAGAAATCTGGAACCTGGTTTTTATGCAGTACAATCGCACCGCAGACGGTGTTATGAATAATTTACCAGAACCCTCTGTTGATACTGGTATGGGTTTGGAACGCCTGGCTGCTATTCTTCAGGGCGTACACAATAATTATGATATTGATATTTTCCAGCATTTGATTAAAGCCGCGGCCGTGGCTACCAACACCACTAACCTTGAGAATAAATCCTTACGAGTCATTGCTGACCACATTCGCTCCTGTGCTTTTTTATGTGTTGATGAGGTTCTGCCAGCCAATGAAGGTCGAGGTTATGTGTTAAGACGAATTATCCGTCGAGCCTGTCGGCATGGTTATCAACTGGGTATGGATGGTTTGTTTTTTTACAAACTGGTGCAACCGCTGGTTGAGGTGATGGGTGAGGCTTACCCCGAACTGAGCAAAGTGCAGCACAATGTCGAACGCATCCTAAAAATGGAAGAGCAGCGTTTTGCCGAAACTCTGGATCATGGCATGAAAATTCTGGAACAGGCTATTAAGGATCAGACTAGTAAACAGTTACAGGATAAAACCATTACCGGTGGCATTATATCAGGAGATACGTTGTTTAAACTTTATGATACTTACGGTTTTCCGGTTGATTTAACTGCGGATATCGCCCGTGAGCGTGGTCTTGAAATTGATGAAGCCGGTTTTGATGCAGCCATGCAAGCACAACGTGAGCGCGGCCGTAGCGCCAGCCAGTTTGCTGTTGATTACAACAAAGATATTCAGGTTAGCTGTCAATCAACTTTCATCGGTTACGATACTGATTGCAATTTAGGCAAACAGGACGCGACCGTGGTTGAGTTATTTGCCGGTTCCGATTCGGTTGAAGTTTTAAGCGAAGGTCAGCAAGGTGTTGTGATATTAAACGAAACCCCATTTTATGGCGAATCCGGTGGCCAGGTAGGCGACACTGGCTTGCTGACTTCATCGAATGCAAGTTTTTTGGTGAAAGATACACAAAAACAGGGAAACAGTATTCTGCATATTGGTGAAGTACAAAAAGGTTCGATTAACAAAGGTGAAATGCTTAGTGCAGCACTTGATTTGGAAGGCCGCAAAGCCATCAGCCGAAACCACTCAGCCACGCACTTAATGCATGCTGCTCTGCAACAGGTTTTAGGTGATCATGTCTCACAAAAAGGCTCATTGGTGGACGCTGAAAAGTTACGTTTCGACTTTTCGCATTTTGAGCCGGTGAAAAAAGATGAATTAAAACAGATTGAACAAATTGTTAATGCTCAAGTTTGTGGTAACAGCGAAGCGGTGGCAAATGAAATGCAACTGGAAGAGGCAAAAGCATCTGGTGCTATGGCATTATTTGGTGAGAAATACGACGATGTAGTCCGTGTCGTTAGCATGGGCAACGTGACACAAGACAAACATTTTTCTACCGAATTATGCGGTGGTGTGCATGTCAGTCGAGTTGGTGACATCGGTTTCTTTAAAATTATTGCAGAAAGCGGCATTGCCTCAGGCGTACGCCGTATAGAAGCGGTTACCGGTGAAGCCGCCGTCAATTGGGTTAAAGAGAAAGAGCAACAGATGGACGTGCTTGCACAATTACTAAAAAGCAGCCGTGATGAAGTGAACCATAAAGTTGAGCAGATACTTCATAAATTAAAAGAACAGGAAAAACAGCTCACACAGTTAAAAGGAAAAATGGCATCGCAGGCCGGCAGTGATTTATCCAGTCAGGCTGAAGATATTGCTGGTGTTAAAATATTAACGGCGCACCTCGATGGCGCAGACAGCAATACCTTACGTGAGACACTAGATCAACTGAAAAACAAATTGGGTTCTGCTGCCATTGTGTTAGCCAGTGAAGAAGCTGGCAAAGTGAAGTTGATTGCCGGTGTCACCAAAGATTTAAGCAAAACCATTAAAGCCGGTGAGTTGGTCAATATTGCTGCTGCAGAAGTGGGTGGCAAGGGCGGCGGCCGCCCGGACATGGCACAGGCAGGTGGCTCAAACCCTGCTGCTATTCCACAGGCATTAGCAGCTGCGAAGAAATGGTTGCGGGATCAATTGTAAAAGCGTTCCTGATTAGCCACGAGCATCCGCCATTTTATAAATAGCCACACAATAGCGCATCATTCCTGCATGCTTTTAGCAGGAATCCATGTACTACCAGCTAGATTCCTGCTAAAAGCATGCAGTTCGTAGGTTGGGGTGAGGCACGAACCCCAACAGTAGTGGCACAATGGACGTGCCGTTTACGAACCAAAGGACGGAGACCGCCACAAACAAAACCGTTGGGGTTCGTGCCTCACCCCAACCTACGAACTAAGTCAGTGCGGTATAAAAGCCTGTTTTCTAGCAGGTTAAATTCCTGCGAAAACTGCTAAAATTCATTTTTTTATATTTCCAGTAAAAAACCATGCGTCCAGCCCATTTATTAACCGTTATAGAAAAAGAATTTATCAGTACCCAGTCCGGCCATCACACCCCGGTGATGTTGTGGGGTGCACCAGGTGTGGGTAAATCACAGATGGTGGCACAGGTTGCGCAAAAGCAAAATACACCATTAATTGATATTCGTCTGTCACAAATGGAACCCAGTGATTTACGTGGCATTCCATTTAAAGTTAATAGTTCTGTAGAGTGGGCAGTGCCTGCCATGCTGCCAGATGCAAAACGTCATGGCGAAAATGGTATTTTATTTCTTGATGAAATCACCTCCGCCCCACCTAGTGTCTCGGCTGCAGCTTACCAGTTAATTCTTGATAGAAAGTTGGGTGAATATGAAGTACCAGCAGGCTGGGCAATTATTGCTGCCGGTAACAGACAGGGTGATCGTGGTGTGACATACAGCATGCCAGCGCCATTGGCGAATCGATTTTCACACTATGAAGTCGATATCAATCTGGATGACTGGGTTGCCTGGGCTTACGCTAACGGCATTGATGAACGGGTGATTGCATTCTTGCGTTTTCGCCAGGATTTATTATTTGAGTTTGATGCCTCGCAAAACCCGATTGCATTCCCATCACCGCGTTCATGGGAATTTGCTCACCGGGCTTTGCATAAATTTGAAGATCATCCGGAATTGTTTTCCGGTGCATTGCAGGCATGTGTTGGCAAAGCCGCTGGCATTGAGTTAGCCGCTTTTATAGCAAGTCTTGATCAAATGCCAGACCTTGATGCCATTATCAAAGGCGAAGAAGTTGATGCCCCTAAAGAAATAGATTTGCAGTATGCGGTTGCAACCGCCTTGGTTGGACGTGCTATTCGTGCAAAAGATACAAATGAGGCCATGAAAGTACACGGCAATATTTTAAATTACGCCAACCGCTTCCCGCAACGTGAAATGGGGGTGATGATGGTGTCGGATATGCATCGAGCAATCGGCCAGGATATTTTTACTGTGCCCGAGTTTGCTAATTGGGCGGATAAGATAGCCGATTTGATGTTGTATTAAAAAAAATTTTACCGCCGAGACGCAGAGGCGCGGAGAAAATAATTTTAGGTTTTAAAAAGGAAGAAAAATATGGAAGTTGACAGGATTACTGAAATAATAATAGGTGCTGCAATTGATGTACACAAGGCATTGGGGCCAGGATTATTGGAGTCTGCTTATGAAGAATGTTTATTTTATGAGTTGAAACAGCAATACCTATCTGTTAACAGACAGGTTAATTTGCCAGTAATTTATAAAGAAGTGCGGTTAGATATTGGTTACAGACTGGACTTACTTGTTGAAAATAAAGTTATCGTTGAATTGAAAACGGTAGATAAACTGATGCCCATTCATGATGCACAATTATTAACCTATATGAAATTAATCAATTGTACAGTCGGCTTATTGATAAATTTTAATGTACCAATTCTCAAACATGGGCTAAGAAGAAAAGTGTTAAATTATGTTGATTAAAAAATAAAATGTTTTCTCCGCGCCTCTGCGCCTCTGCGGTAAAAATCGTTTTTCAGCTTGTTTTTTATAAGTATGTACAATAACCCAGACATTGAAAAAAAGCTCGCCGTAGCCAGAACACGTTTAATTCTGGACAAGCCATTTCTTGGTGCATTGGTATTACGCTTGCCAATGGTCGCAGGCGATCCTAAGTGGTGTGAAACCACCTTCAGTGACGGCAAAACATTTTATTATAATCACGATTACATTGACGCATTAGATCCTGAACAAACACAGTTTGCACTGTCACATGAAGCCTTGCACTGTGCACTTTCACATTTTCATCGACGTGGTCATCGGGTAAAACATCGCTGGGATTTAGCCTGTGATTATGCGGTTAATCCATTGTTGATTAATGATGGTCTAAAACCTCCGCCTGATGTCATGCATCTTCGTGAATACGAAGGCATGACCGCCGAAGAAATTTATCCCTGTCTTGAAGATAATGATAATGACGGTGAGCGTGATTTAGAGGATAACAAGAAATCAGATGAGACTGACAGTGATAGCCAGCAATCACGCCAGGACAACAATAGTGGTGGACGGGAGAAAGAAAAAGAAAATAATGAGCAAAGTGAAGGGCAGGGTGAACAGGACAAAGATCAGGACGATACAGGCAAGGGCGGGCGGGCAGCACAACCCGCCGGCATGTCAGCACAACAGGAAGATGAATTAAGCCTGCAATGGGAGGCACGCCTGGCCGGTGCAGCGCAGCAGGCGTTACAGTCAGGCAGGTTAGAAGGTGAAATGGCAAGAATGGTTGACCACCTGTTGCAGCCAAAATTACCCTGGCGTATGTTGCTGGCACGATACATGTCTGCAACAGCCAGAGAAGATTACAGTTATGCACGACCATCATCAAGCCGTGGCGATCCTGCAGTTTATCCCAGCATGCGTAGCCATGAAACCAACATTGTTGTCGCCATTGATACTAGTGGTTCGATAGAGAGGCAAGAGATTCAGGAGTTTATTTCTGAGATAGATGCCATAAAAAGTCAGGTACGCGCCAGTGTTACCCTGCTTACCTGTGATGCCAAACTCAACTACGGTTGTCCCTGGAAATTTGAAGCCTGGGATCAGTTTCAGTTTGATGTCGACATTCGTGGTGGTGGTGGCACAAATTTTAAACCCGTGTTTGAATGGGTAGAAGAGCAGGACAGAGCACCTGACTTGTTGCTGTACTTTACCGATGCAGAAGGTGTGTTCCCGGAAGTCGAGCCCAATTTTCCTGTTACCTGGCTGGTTAAAGGAAAAAGCAAAGTACCGTTTGGTGTCCGAGTTCAGTTAAATTAACAGCTTTTTACCGCAGAGACGCAGAGGCGGAGAGAAAACCTTTTGTTTCTGTTAAATGTACATAAAAATATTTAATGAAATTTACAGCATTTAGTAATGTTATTAAAAAATAATTTGTTTTTCTCTGCGCCTCTGTGCCTCTGCGGTAAGATATTTTATTAATGGCACTTTCATCAGAAGATAATCTACGTCTAAACGTCTTGCTAGCACAGGAGCTTTACGCTGTGCGTATTGATGAATCAAAAATGATTGTGTTCGCATTAACGGCAAAAGGTGAAGCCAAAGTACCATTAAATGCCATCGGTAAAGATGAAGCTTATATAAAAGAGGTGAAAGCACTTTTCAGCACCCATGTTATGGGTTCCCCCGGCGGTTATCCTGTTTATCTAAAACGCTGGACACGGATGGGGCAGGCACGTGATGAAAGTCTTGCGCAGTTATTATTACTTGGCGAACCTGAAGCAGTGGTGGCAGTGGTTCACGCCTGTGGTTTAACGGATGAGTTAGCTGCACGTGCCTGGTGGGCAATGCCAACTGCTGAAAATGCACGGCGTATGTTAGAAAAGCAGGCCGTTGCTGAAGGTGAAACCGGAAGAGTACTGGCAGAGTTTTTACTCGAATTTTTACCATTTGAAGAAGAAGCCAGTGACATGATTGAATCTGTTCGTCTGGTATTACAGCCGGGGTTGATCAGCCCGCAGGAAAAACAAAAGCTCTGGTTGAAAACAAAAACAAAACGAAGTTTTTATGTTGGTTTTTTACATGCATCAGCAGATGATTTGCCTGTTGATATTGCGGCACACGCTGACTACGAAAAAGTTAAACAACATTTACAGTCGTTATTGCAGGAAAAAAATCCCTATGCCTTAATGCTGGAAAAAGTATTAAGTGCAAAAGGCCAGGCCTTTATCCATACTATTGAAGAGGCTTTGAAAAAACCGGGGAATCAGGACGTGGTCATTTCTTTACTTACCGCGGTTGCAAATTATTTTGCCAGTATCATCCCTGATAAATATACCGAAGATAATATTGAGTTAATCTGTACAGAAGCAACATCATTATGTCATAGCAACAATCAGCAAATAAAAGATGTCGTTTCCGCATTAAACGGCATGACAGAAAAAACACAACAATACCTCACTGCGATAACCGTACTAGCCTGCCTGAGCGTGAAGCTGGTTAACCCAGTGTTTGCACGTTCTGATGCTATTGGCACGGTCATGCGGAAAAAAATAAAACCTGTTACTGATCCCATTTTTGAGCGGTTACAGGTATTGCGCAATTAATAACTGTATTTCCTATGCGTTTTGATAAAGTATTAATGACTATTGATGTGCAGTTAAAGGCAAAAATTCTGCAGCAGTATTTGCCCTGTTCAGCCAATATTATCGGTCTAACATTGGCAGAGATTGCTAATGAATACGAAAAAGAAAATATAACGGGTTATTACCCGGCGATTGAATTTTTTAAAACGCTGGATCATGTGGATGCAGATTTAATCACGTCTGCAGAACAGGTAGCATGGCTGGTTTCAAAACTGGCACGTGAAACCATTGAGTCAAAACTTCGACCCATTTTTTCATCTGTGCAGTTTCAATCGATACAAACATTGGCGTTCTCACTGCCAAATATTCGACCAAAACAAAGCAATGCAATAGAACTACTGGCGGGTCATTACACGCCGGACAAAGTAAAAATCGAGCTGATTCTTACTATGATGCGGCGTGATTCTGAAGTAGAGGATGACCGCGCCGAACCATACGCCAGGAAGATGATGTTTCGCTGGTTACAGCCTGAGTTTGAAGATATTATAGTGACGAGTTCTAAAGCGTTAAACGCTTAACCTGTAGTTGATTAAACTTTAACTGACAAAGCGTGTTAGATTTATTCATTGATCGACTGTCTGAGTTCACCCTCTATATCGGACATTAAGGTTTGATACTAATTTGCCTTGTTTACATGGTACTAAATATGAGCTATATTTAGTACCATGTAATTCCTGGAGGGCAAAAATATGAAATTCAGTGAATCAATTAAGCCGATTAGTTACCTGAAACAAAATACAGCAGAAGCCATTAAAATCGTGCATACAAATCATTCACCGATGATTATTACGCAGAATGGTGAAGCAAAAGCGGTGCTTCTAGATATAGCGGAATACGAGCAAGACCAGGAGTCACTGGCAATGCTTAAAATGATCGCGCAGAGTAAACAATCATATACAGTTGGAAAATTTAAAACGGCCAGGAAAGCATTTTCTTATATTAGGAAAAATATTAAGGATGCTCAGGTTTGAAAAAGTATCAGGTCATAATCACATCTGAAGCTGAAAGGGATATTATCGATATATATGATTATATTGCGAAGAAAGATACACTTCAGAATGCTGAATATGTTTTAGATAATCTGGAGTCATTGATTTTATCGCTGGAAGAAGCGCCAGAGCGCGGGCATTATCCACCAGAATCAAGTATTCAGGGAATTAAAGAGTTTAAAGAGGTTATATTTAAACCATATCGAGCTATTTATGAAATTATCGGAAGTAAGGTCATCGTTCATTTATGTGTAGACGGGCGTAGAGACATAAAAACACTTCTGGAAAGAAGGCTGATACGATAATAAAAATGACCCTAACACCACATAACAGACCTCTATGAAATATGCCTGACAG
This sequence comes from Gammaproteobacteria bacterium, assembly GCA_022712755.1. Taxonomy (GTDB): domain Bacteria; phylum Pseudomonadota; class Gammaproteobacteria; order SZUA-229; family SZUA-229. The sequence goes on along the minus strand of JAFLJY010000057.1, from coordinate 8,364 downwards.
AGAAAAACTGGCCCTGAACGGAAATTTAATAACTGCTATAAGAACAGATAATTAATCTATACGAAATAACATAAAGTAACTGATGTTACGTTTAGTTAAAGCCCGCCAGTCGTAAACCATCGGTAAAGTGTTTTAATTCAGATGGATCCTTAAAATGAAATGATTCTTCCATGCGTGTGACTGTGAAGTCAGGGTTTGATGACAGCACCTGTTCAGCCTCCCAGTTTGCATTATCAATATCCCCGGACTGTGCATAGGTTGCAGCCAGCCATACGCGTAACCTCTCGGCCGCTGGGTTGGAGGCTAGGCCTTGCTGGAATGCATCAATAGCTGCTTCATATTGACGTAATACAAAATAAGCCTGACCGAGATGGAAGTGATAGTTATAGGGGTGGTGGGGGTTAATCTTCATGGCTTGCTTGATGCTTTCCAGCCCAACCACCGGGCGGCCGGCATAATACAATAGCGAGGCCAGCAATACTTTTGCATTAGCATTGTTAGGATCATACTTGAGCGCAATTTCTGCTTCACCGAGTGCTTTAATATATTGGCCACCCTGTTCCCGGTAGGATAGCCCGCGAACGTAATAAGACAATGGCAGTTCCGGCTGTAATTCAATTGCTTTGCTAGCGAGCTGTACAGCTTTTTTTAGTGTGGCGGGCCGGTCATCGGCCCAGCCATTCATGGCTTCAAAAATATAAGTCCACCCCGTTAAAGCGTAAGCCAGCGCATATGCTGGATCGAGTTCGATTGCTTCAAGAAACAGGTTTCTTGCTTTGATATTTTCTTTTTTACTGGCGAACTTATAGAAATGATAGCGACCCAGCAACAGGTAATCATGTGCCTGGGCATGCATGGTTGGCATGGTTAACGGTTTTAGCGCCAGGTCATTATGTGGCTTGTTTAAAAGTGAAGTCATGACACTTTTAGATATTTTATTTTCGATCTTGAAGAGATCGGCCGCTGAAAAACTATACTGTTCGGCCCAGATGTGAGTGCCATTCACAGCATTGACCAGTTGAGCATTTATGATCAGTTGCTCACCAGTACGTCGAATGCTGCCATGTAACATGTTTGTTACATTAAGTTTTTCTGCGATGATTTTAAGGTCAGTATTTGTATTCTTGTAAAAAAATGAAGAGTCTCGAGTGATTACCAGCAGCCCAGTATATTTTGCTAAATGAGTAATGATGTCATCAGTGACACCGTCGGAGAAATACTCCTGTTCCGGGTCATTACTGAGGTTGTCGAACGGTAAAACAGCTATTGAAGGTTTAGCGGAAAAAGCGATTTGATCGCCTGCAAGAGTTGACCTTTCAACATACTGACTAAACGGCATCCATAACTGGTAGAAGAAAAGCAACAACGCAACAATCAATACAGCAGAAATAGCGTTTTTCAACCAGCGTCTGTTCACAGAGACCTCAGAGCTTGATCTCTCATCAGGTCGTGGAACAGATGTAGCTATTGGCTCTACATTTGCAATCAGGCGGTAACCGGCTTTGGGAATGGTTTCTATCACACGCGGATGTTGGCGGTCATCACCAAAGGCCTTGCGTAATTTATTGATAGCATTGGTTAGCGCTTCATCCCCCACCACAGTACCAGGCCAGACTTTCTCCATCAGCTCCTCTCTGCTGACAGGTGTACCGGCGTTATCAGCCAGGCATGACAGTAGTTTGGCCACACGGGGTTCGAGTTTGATGTCCATTTGGCCGCATTCAAGGCGGAAAACGTTAGCGTGATACGTCCATTCCCCGATTTGAATAACACCGGAGCTCACATCTGAAGCCAACTGCGTACTCGTATCCACAAACAAATTGTATCCCTGGCTTACGGAAATATAAAGAAGTTTGTAATTCGTGATGCATTAAAAAGGATTTCATTTGAATTTGGTCAGGTGTTTTTTGGCTGTAACTTTTAAAACTGTAACTGAACGCAGTATAAACAGAAAACACTGAAAAGGAGTTAAAGAAATGAATACACAAACACACCGTAATTATTCAGCTACTGTAAAAACCATTTTAGTAGCAAGTCTGCTGACATTAACTACGACATCAGCTTTTGCAGATAGCAGCTTTTATAATAAGACTCTGTTTTCACCCAGTGACAGTATTTTGAGAGCTGAGTCCAGGGGACGAATCATGATCTACGATGGTTTGAATAATGAAACTGTAGAAAGGGCTGCGTAATTTTGTAACTGTGAACACTAAATTTACGAAGTGTGAACACCTGCACCCTTCCTTTTTGCAGGAATGATTATTTAAACGCAAGTGTTCACATTAAAAGGTCGCTGATTGAGTTCATCTAAGAGTAAACGGATGGCGATGTTTATTGATGCCAGTGTGTAAAACGTCAACTTGCGCAGGCGCATCATAATCCACCGTTCAACGATTTGAACGCCGACTTCTGTTTTGGCTTTGTCCTTGGGTTTATACGGACGTGCCGGTATCACCGCAACGCCATAATATTCTGCCATTTGTTGATACGTGGGGTTTAAGTCAGGATCATAACGACAGGCCTTGCTGACCGCGCTTTTAAGTTATCCGGCACCACGATCTCAGGTAATCCACCATAAAATGTGAAAGCGCGCACATGGGAGCCAATCCAGTCTGGTAAAGACTGCGACCAGGTGGTTTCTGCATAGGTGTAGGAGCTTGCGCCAAGCACGGCAACAAAAACTTGAGCACTGCGTGCTTCACCCGTGTCCGGGTTAACAACCGTTAATGTGGGGCCGCAGTAATCAACAAATAACTTCTCTCCAATACGATGAGTTTGTCGCATCGATAACTGCTGGCTTTTACGCCAGTGCTTAAACAGCACAGTAAAACGGGAGTAACTGTAGTGGTTACCCGGGTGGACTTGTGCGTACTCCTGCCACAACAGGAGTCTTGTCATGCCTTTTTGTGGTAGCTCTTGCGCAATCTCCTGAAAATCGGGTTCTGCCATGGTAAGTGACACAACACTTTTTTTAGCAGGATGGAGCAGTCGCTCCAGTGTCTCATCGCTCATACCTTCTGGCAATGGCCAGCCAATACCAGCCCCGTCGGCACGTTTTAAGTATTTGGAGATAACACCAATCGACAGGCTTAGGCACAAGGCTATTTGTCGTAGGGATAACCGCGCTTCGTATCTCATGCGCAGCATTTCTTTTAGTTTATTCATGGTAACCCTCTTTGTGGTCATGGTATTCCTCGTGTGTGAAACAAAAGGAATACAGGTTAAAGACTATGCTTTTACCTGCAAGAGGGAGTGGTGTTTTACTGGTTGTGAGCAATGACCCTGGTACGTCAAACAGAATTTTACCGGTTGGTAAAAGTGTTCACAGTTGGACAAAAATCAGCGTTCACGGTAGGTAAAATTTGGTGTTCATAGTTGGTAAAATACGCATAAGTAACCCAGGTATGTTAAGAGATTGGCGAAAACCCTGTTTTGACATATCACTTCACCACAAACTTAAAGTTTGTGGTGTATTATATTGAAAATATGTACAAATGTTTACAAAAACTTTATCCCAAAGCCACTTGAAAGCCTTATATGCTAACAATTTTTATTTGAGCGGGAATTGCTGGAGATATTCTTTACTTATTGACAAATTGTAATGACAGGGTTATTCTTTACTAATACAAAAACAGTAAAGGATTCATTTCATGCCTAAAGTCAGCGCAAAAAGACAAATTACATTGCCTATCGATCAATGTCGCCAAGCTCATATAGAACCGGGCGATGAATACAATAGTTACGTAGATAACAATGGATATATCACTATTATTAAAAGCACTTCCGGGTCAGCAAAAGGCGTATTAAAAGGTATCAAAGTCGACAAACGTTTGAGTGATGAGTCTTCACTGCAAAGCACCCTCAATTCATGATTGCTATTGATACAAATGTATTGCTTCGATATTTACTTGATGACGATGCAATTCAATCTAAAAAAGCGTCATCTATTATTACGGGGCAAAGCAATGTTTTAATTACCGATATTGTCCTAACGGAAACAATCTGGACACTTAAAGGTAAAAAATACAATCTTGATAAGGAATCGATAATAAAAGTTATTAATACTTTATTTGCAGAACCCAATATTACGTTTGAAGACGGCCAAACTGTTTGGCGGGCATTAAGCGACTATAAACAAGCAAAAGCAATAAAGGTAGGTAATAAGCGTAAAGAAGCTGATTTTCCTGATGCACTTATTGTTAATAAGGCTGTGTTTGTTGCAAATAAATTAAATGATACCTTGGACGGCGTATATACATTTGATCTGGCCTTACAAACGATACCAGGAACGAGAAAGCCCTAACGTTACAGCCGAGTTCACCACACAGGCGACCTTGGGGAATATGGCTAATGGAGAAATAGTAACCCTTTGCGGTCAGTCAAAACAAAATTATTGAAGGTCTGCTTCATCAATGAAACTAGACATTTGAAGTTAATGGTCAGGCTATTTCTAGTACATGCGAAATTTCAGGCTGCATTCTTTTTACGCAATTCTTACCTTCAGTTATTGCTTCTTCAGCGCGATAAAACTCTAAAAGACCAATATGTGATAATTTTGGCGCAAGCAATATATCAGGAGGGTCTCCAGCCATGCGACTTCTCGTTATCCTATCTTGCGTGATGTTTACGGAACTAGCGATGGCATCAAATAAGCCTGGTGGCTGCTCACTATCGTCAGGCGTTGAAAATAATGAACCAGTATATTCCATTACAAGATCAGTTATTTTTTCACCAACACCACCATTTTTATTTTCGACAGTTTTAGTTTTCTCAAAATGTTTTCCAACAATATCACCGTTCAAGTTCACTGCAATAACAATATCTGCTCCTAGTGCACGGCATACGGAGACAGGCACAGGGTTTACCAGACCTCCATCAACAAGCCATCTATTATTATTTTGTATTGCCGGGAATAGTCCTGGTAATGAAATGGATGCCCAGACTGCTTCAATTAATGAGCCGTTGGTTAACCATATCTCTCTACCCGTTTCCAGGTCTGTTGATACTGATGCATATAGTTTTTCCAGATCTTTAATGGTTTCCTTGTCACTAGCCACCGTTTTATTTAAAAAATCATGTAATCTTTCTGTATTTACAAAGCCATTCAAAGATGTATTAATTTCAAAAAATCTAGCTGTTTCAAATTTTGTTAATGAGCAAGCCCATTGCTTCAGTAGATCCAGTTTATTTGATACATAAGACGCGCCAACCAATGCCCCGATGGAGGTGCCGCATACTATATCTGGTTTTATTCCTAAATCAGATAGAGCGTTAATAATGCCTATGTGTGCCCATCCACGAGAGGAGCCACTGCCGAGAGCAAGACCTATTTTTACATCAGTATTCATTTATCCCCCCTGACTTCTGTCATTTTGTGATTTGACATGAGTATAACACTAATCTATCATCTTACTTAACGTTCGTTAAGGTGCTTTCAGATGGCAGACAAAAGGCCAGCCGGTAATTCAGATACCGCACAGGTGATTCTTAATAAGTCCCTACCGCTATTTGCGCGCTCAGGTTATGCAGGTGTTTCGATGCGTGATATTGCGAAGGCGGTTGGCATTAGTGGTGCGGCTTTGTATCACCACTACCCAGATAAACAAAGCTTGTATGTGGCTGCAATGGCTCATGCTTTTGCCGACAAGGCATCTAGCATTCAATCTGCGCTTGGTAATACGGGGTCACCAGAGCAGAGGCTTGAACGATTTGTAACCAGCTTCACCAAACAAATGGCTAGTGATCCGGATTTTCGTGCATTGCTGCACCGTGAGTTACTTGATGGTGATGAAAAGCGCTTGAAACTGCTTGCTGAAAACGTTTTTATCGAACCATTCAAGGCCATAAAACAACTGGCGCAGGAAATGGCGCTGGATTGTGATGCACATCTGTTGGCGATTTCGATGGCTGGGCTGATATTGTTTCATTTTGAAACCCAGGCAATCAGGCGCTATCTGCCGGGCGGTTTGAAAAAACATAATGACCCGAAAGTGATTGCACAGCACGTGATTAGTTTGTTGACGGGAGCCATTGGAAGTGGGAGCCGACAATGATTATACATTTGTTTTTAGCTAGTCTATCTAAATCACGCCTGTCACAAATTCACCTGCGAACAATAGCTATTGCCGTTGCTGCTACATTTGTCCTTTCTGCCTGTGATGATAGTGATTTATACATACAGTCAATCAATGGGCAGGCAATTCATGCTGTAAGTCTTAGCAAGATTAAGCAACAAACATTGCCGATTATCTTGCCAGTAGCTGGAACGGTTGTTTCAAAAGAGCGGCTTAAAGTCGCTTCACGCATTACTGGTTTTATTGAAACAATCACGGTTGATGAAGGTGACATTGTCAAACCGGGTGATACCTTAGTCGAAATTGATAATGCTCAGATTGAAGCGGCCATTAAGGGTGCTGATGCGGCGGTACTGGCAGCGAAAGCTGATCTGCTCGATGCCAATGGTGATGTAAATCGTATAAAGAAATTGGTGAAAGCAAAAACCATGGCAGAAGATGATTTGCGCAATGCAGAAGTTCGCCGGGCACAGGTCGTAGCAACACTTGCAATCGCGAAGGCAGAGCTTGTCGCTAAACGCCAGGAACGACGTTATTCACATATTAAAAGTCCGGTTCATGCACAGGTTCGTGAACGCTTACGTGATCCTGGTGATCTTGCTGCCACAGGTGATGCTATTTTGCAGCTTGACGTGTTGGGTGATATGGAACTTGAAGTCTACCTTCCATCAACCAGCATCGGCAACATATCGGTTGGTCAAAGCGTTAAGGTGAAAGTCAAAGCCGGTGATAAATTATTGCTGGCAACGGTTAGCAGCATTGTGCGCGGTGCAGATGAAGTGACGCGGCGTTACAAAGTCAAGTTATTATTGCCACCGAATGACAGACTGACACCTGGTCAGTTTGGGCTGGCACAATTTGTTATCGGTGAAAAACAGGTAATCGTCGTTGCTGTTTCTGCGATTACAGAACGCGCAGGTATAGAAGGTGTGTTCGTTAAAGATAGCCTGAATAAATTACGTTTTAGAAGTATTCGACTGGGCAAATCATGGCAAACAAATTCGCTGCAAGCTGTGCGTGAAATTCTGGCAGGCCTGGAAATTGGTATGGTGGTTGTAACCAACCCGTCAGTGTTGCTTCGCGAAGGCGACACCGCTAAATAAACCACACTTTATGAATCAGCATAAAATCAATTTACCCGGCGCCATCGCGCGTTACTTTGTTGATTCAAAACTGACAATTTTGATGATGCTGGCAATGTTGTGTTTTGGCATCATTGCTTTATTACTCACGCCAAGAGAAGAAAATCCGCAAATTATTGTACCGGCAGCCGAGGTAACGGTGTCCTTGCCCGGTGCTTCACCACTGGAAGTTGAACACCTGTTGTTATCGCCACTGCAAGCCGACCTTGCATCAATTAATGGTGTTAAACATGTCTATGGCACTGCACTTGAAGGACTGGCAAGCATCATGCTTGAGTTTGAAGTGGGTGAAGATAAAGACCATGCAATGGTTCGCCTTTATGACCGTGTACTGCGTTACCAGCCTCGTTTGCCGCCGGGTGCAGGCGAGCCGGTTGTTCAGGTTATTGATGTTGATGATGTGCCGGTTTTTACAGTAACACTTTCATCACAGCATTATACCGATCATCAACTGCGACGCATGGCGATGCGAATGCTGGAGCGTTTGCGTAGCGTAAAAGGCACGGGTATTGGTTATGTGTCTGGTGGTTTGCCCCGTGAAATACGCATTGAAACGCAACCGGAACAATTACAGGCTTATGGCGTTAGCATCGATCAGCTAGCAACGGTTATCCGTAATGCCGGTAGTGACAAATCGCTTGGTACACGTGTCTATCAACAGGAGAGCCGATCATTGCGGGTAGATGGCGCTCTTGAAAATGCACAGCAAGTTGCGAATATTGTGGTATTTAGTGATGGCAAACAGCTTGTTCGTGTTTCTGATCTGGCAACCGTCATTGATGGCTCGCCCAGGGAAAGAGGACAAATGACACGCTTTGCATTCGGTTCGGGCGATGCTCGCACAATCGATCAACCGGCAGAGATGGCCGCCGCAACCCTGGCAATCGCCAAACGCACGGGCTTTAATGCCGTTGATCTAACCGCTGAACTTGGCAAACGTGTTGCGCAAATGCAGCAGGGCTTTTTGCCGCCCGAAGTTAATGTTGTGATAACACGCGATGATGGTGTCAAAGCCAATCAGACGGTAAAACTGCTGGTGACAAAATTAATTATTGCGATTACAGCGGTTGCGCTTATTTTACTGATTTTCCTGGGAAGACGAGCGGCACTGATCGCATCCATTACTATCCCGCTGGTTTTTTCTGTGG
>JAFLJY010000056.1 GCA_022712755.1 Gammaproteobacteria bacterium | reverse complement strand
TTCATAGCGGCAAACTCGCTGCGCCAATGGCGAGTCCAGCACGCCGGTTTGATGAAAACGTTTTAGGGCGGATCGATTGATTGCAGAAACGCGACAACTGGTTTGATCATTAATGCTTGCTAACTCATATCGCTCAATAATGGCAACAGAAAAATCAGAGTTGATTAGCTCATTAGCAAAACACAATCCCACAATGCCACCACCAATAATGACAACATCAAATTTTTCAAGCTCACTGTCTTGCTGTGTCACCGCTTGTTTATTTTTCGCTTTCCCACGTTGATTCATAGCGGCAGCCCTCGATTTAAACGTGATAAGTGACCACTCCGCCCCATGTTTTGTGCCGCAAGCTGGTGTTTAATATCCGGCAGTACATCCACCAAAAATAAACCCAGTGCGCGTAGGTGAGCAAGTGCAGTTATGTTGTTGGAAAATGTTTTCACCAGCGTGTCAGTGAAACCATAAACCCGCCTGATATCGTCTTCACGTAAACGGGCATAACGTTGTAACAAGGTCTGCGCGCCAATATCAACCGCTGAATTAATCGATGAATCAGCTGGTGACTTCTGTTGCGGCTTGGGTAGCGGCCTGGGTAGCGGCCTGGGTAGTGAATCAACAATTAATTCACACAGTAGGGCGATATCTCTTAATGCTAAATTAAAACCCTGGCCGGCAACCGGGTGTACGCTGTGTGCGGCATTACCGATAAGCGCCACTCGACCCTGTACCATCTGTGTTGCTGATTGCAAAAACAGCGGATAAAGCTGGCGTTTACCGGTTTTTTTAAACTGACCTAAACGATAACCAAATCGTTGCTGCAATTGCTGTAAAAAATCAGCTTCATCCAGTGAGTAAAGATAGTCTGCCTGCTCCGGATCGAGCGTCCATACCAGCGAGCAGCGATTTTGTAACATTGGCAACAAAGCTAATGGCCCAGTATCAGTAAAACGTTCATAAGCTACATTATTATGTTTATTACCAGGCGTGACATTGCTGATCAATGCCACCTGATTATAGCTTTTCCGACTGCTGCCTATCGCCAGCAGCTTCATCACCTGAGAATTATTACCATCAGCAGCGACCAGTAATTTTGCATTTAGCTTTTGCCGCTTACCATCCTCATGGCTGTCAGTGACAATCTCAACTGATACCTGCTGCGTATCCTGCTGCAATGTTTTTAATTGCGCGGGACAAAATAAATGGATGTTTGGCGAATCATTAATGACGGCATATAACTGCAAACCGATATTTCGGTTTTCCAGCACGTAACCCAGCGCCTCTACACCTTCCTGTTCCTTGCTTAAGCGAGTAACACCGAAATGACCGCGGTCAGATATGTGAATGTTATTAATGGCTTCGGCATAAGGCGCAAGCGAAGACCACAAACCCAGGCCATCGAAAATACAGCGGCTACCATAAGACAGCGCCACGGTTCTATCGTCATAACTTGGTTGAGAATCGGTATTGAGTTGATGGGCTTCAACCAGCGCAATTTTCAAGGTTGAATCTCTTAACGCACAGGCAAGGCTGGCACCAGCAAGACCGCCGCCGATGATGATTAAGTCGAAATGGTTGTTTGCAACATTTTTTGGCATATTAAGCTTCAACTCAAAGCTAAAACATTTTTAACCGCAGAGACACCGAGACGCAGAGAAAAAACTTTTATTTTATTAACTGCGCCTACGGTGCTGTTAATAAAAAACAAAACTCTGCGTCTCTGTGCCTCTGCGGTAAATCTTTTTTAGGTTTAACCCGCCATCACTGCTTCAATTTCAGCAACCGTGCGCGGCAGACCTTTGGTCAACAAATCATACCCATCTTTGGTCACTAACAAATCATCTTCAATACGCACACCAATGTTCCACCAGCGTTTCGCACCACGGCTACCGGCTGGAATATATAAACCCGGCTCTACTGTTAATACCATGCCCTTTTCCAGCAAGCGCCAGTTTTCATCCACCTTGTAGTCGCCCACATCATGTACATCCATGCCTAACCAGTGGCCGGTACGGTGCATATAATATTTCATGTAACTGTTGTCTTTAATTAACTGCGCTGGTTTGCCTTTTAATAAACCAAGCTCAACCATGCCTTTGGTTAACACTCTGACGGCGGCATTATGCGGATCATTCCAGTGGTTGCCCGGTTTTACTTTAGCAAAGGCGGCTTGCTGCGCCTGCAATACCAGTTCATAAATTTCCTGTTGCGGCACGGTGTATTTTCCATTCACAGGAAATGTACGGGTGATGTCTGCCGCATACCCCTGATACTCTGCACCGGCATCGATCAGTACCAGTTCTTTGTCGTTTAACACGGCATTATTTTCGGTGTAATGCAAAATACAGGCGTTTTCACCGCCACCAACGATAGAAGTGTACGCCCAGTTAGCGCCGTTTCGCTTAAATTCAAACAGAAACTCGGCTTCAAGCTCGTATTCACACAAACCTGGCTTGCATTTTTTCATCGCATTAATGTGTGCCTGCACGGATATTTTTGCCGCTTTGCGCATCAAACTGATTTCTTCACGACTCTTAAACAAGCGCATATCGTGCAACAAGTATTCCAGTGAAACAAACTCATACGGTGCGCGCGTACCAAGACGAGATTGCGCTCGCAGTTGATTAACGCAGTCAAGTACATGTTTATCAAAATCAGGATTAAGACCAAGGCTGTAATACACACTTTCTCGGTTTTCCATTAAACCTGGTAAAATTTCCTCCAGATCATCAATAGGATAGGCTTCATCGGCACAAAAACACTCGACTACGCCTTCGGGGCCATGTCGGCGGCCGTTCCAGGTTTCTTTTTTCGGATCACGCTCACGACAAAACAGTACATATTCACCCTGCTTACGCCCAGGAATAAGCACAATAACGGAATCCGGTTCATCGAAACCGCTTAAATACATAAAATCGCTGTCCTGGCGAAAACCATGCTCCACATCCCGGTTGCGCACCAGGGTAGGCGCAGACGGCAAAATTGCCACCGCGTTATCCGTCATCATGCGCATCAACTGCTTACGCCGTCTTATATAAACTTTTTGATTCAAACTGTTTTCTCTCTGAAATTAAATAACAAAAAAGATAATCAATCCACAGATGGACGCAGATAAACACAGATATAAATTATTTTTAGTTTGTAGAACTAAAACAAACAATATTTTTTATTTATCCATCCTTTGGTTCGTAAACGGCACATCCTTGTGCCACTACTCTGTGTTCATCTGTGGAGTAGTGGCACACGGATGTGCCGTTTACGAACCTAAGGATGGAAAAAAATGGTTTTAATCTTTTAATGCACCGTCTGCGAAGACTGCAACGGTTGTAATTCTTCATAAATCAGCAATATACCCATACGCACATATTCGCTGACTTCCATATAAGCCACTTCATCTTCTTCATCGTTCTCATCCATTACTGCCATTTCGGCTTCTTCGTCAACCACATAACCGGCACGTGAAATTTCTACGATGTCTTTGATCAACTCCTTGCTGTCTTCTGGCAATTCGGTGCTTTCTTTAATGCCACCAATAGCCAGACCAAAAACAAAACCCTGACACCAGGTGCCTAATGCCTCTACGCGAGCTTCCAGTGGTTCATCATCATCCGGCAGCATTAATTCAAATTCTGCATCACTATCATTCATCTGCTCGACAGACATTTGATGAATTTGCAGCAATTTTTTACCCGTCTGCTGCAAGGTTTGACTGCTTGTCTCATGTTCACCCAGTACATGCAACATCCACTGTGCAGCATCCGTCGCCCCCTGTGCACATAACATGCCACATAATGCACCGTGTGATTCGGTTGCACCTAAGGCGGCATCAACATCAAATAACAAACCTTCTAATTGTGAAATATCTGGAAAACTCTGCATAACGACCCAAACGCACCAAATAATGCTATTAAAAAAACAGTCATCTTAAATCAAACCAGAGATAAATTCTTCATAGTATTTGACCTATGACGTTTCACGTCCTACTATTAGGCATGACTGACACAATAGCAAGAATAACAAAATTAGAAGGCCAGGTAGGCGAATTACTCGAAATTTGCCAACGACTGGGAAATGATAATACTGAACTTCGTAGCCAGCTTCATCGACTCACATCTGAACGCTCTACTCTTGTAGAACAAAAAGAAAAAGTTCGCGTACAGGTAGAATCCATGATTAGCCGCTTGCGCTCAATGGAAAAAGCCTGATCGCCTATGCTAGCGGCAAAAATCATCGACATAGGAGTTGCCCAACGTGAGCCAACATTATGAATAAGGCTGAACCTTTAATCATAACCATTATGGACAAGGAATACCGTGTCGCCTGCCCGGAAGATGAAAAAGACAACCTGCTAGCCTCGGCAAAGCTGCTTAATAACAAGCTCAGTGAAATAAAGCAGCAAGGTTCTGTTATTGGCACTGAGCGCATTGCTATTATGGCGGCACTGAATATGAGCCATGAAATTCTGCTTAGCGAAGCATTAACCGCCGAGCATGAAAATTTAAATCAACGTATGGATGCACTTTCGCAGCGTATCAATGACTCTATGCGCAACATACAGTTGATTTAAGCCCTGTATTATTTAAAATAGAGGGTATCTACTAATTCTGGATGTAACAGTCGTGCCTCTGTAAGCTGTTCTCGAATTGCCTCCCGGAACAACCTACAAGGCACAGTAAAACCATCCACCATTTTTGACATCTCTGGGGTGTGCGTAAGCTAGCTGTTATATCCCTTGAGCCTTAAATACTGACTCCGGGAGTTGGACTGCTGGAACCGTGTGCGTTACCGCTGCTGCATTATTGTTGCTCGGGAAGCCTGACGTTTCATCGCTGATTCCCCCCTGAACTTACCGGTTCAAGGTCATCAGTATTGCTACGGCATTTCTGGAGGTGTCATCTTAATTTGCTGTATAACTACTCACCCTCTGACTACTGGTAATAAGAATTATCAGTAGTCAGAGGGTGAGTAGTTACTTTACTGTTACAATTTATTGCAAGCACGCTGTCAACCCAGTAAATAACAGATGGTTTGCAGGCCTTCAACGCTATCGCTTATACAGATCGATTACTCTAACCATCCTGGCATAGACATGCTTATCTAATAATAATCCATATGCCAGATGACTCTATACTCAACAATACTGCGAACAACGTAAACATCAATAGACACTACAACGCAGACATCAGGCAACTTAAACGCGCCCAGCGCCGGATATTATCAAGTACTGCGCAGTTACAGCACGCACAGGCACTGTATCAGAACACAATAAAAGAAAAAATTTGGCGTAATAGTCAACACATCGCATTGTATCTGGCTAACGACGGAGAAATAGACCCTTGCCTTTTCATTGACTATGCCGACTTACTGGGTAAAAAGATTTATTTACCAATACTCGCACCACTAAAAAACAACCTTTATTTTGCGCCCTATGAAGCCGGTCAGCGTTTAAAACTCAATCGTTTCAACATTGCTGAACCAGTGTGCCATCCTTCAAAATGGAAAACCGCCGGGCAACTGGATTTGCTACTATTACCCCTGGTTGCCTTTGATACTCATGGCAACCGCATGGGGATGGGCGGGGGGTTTTATGATCGTACGTTAGCTTATCTGCAACATCGACGTTTCTGGAAAAAGCCGACATTAGTGGGGCTGGCACATGAAATACAGAAGGTAGGACAATTAAACACTCAACGCTGGGATATTCCGCTGGATTATATTATTACGGAAAAACGATGTTACCGAGTGTGAAACATTAATCATTGTAAAAACCTGCGTTTTATCTGACAGGCAGTATCGGGCTTGAAATGACTGGTTTCGACACTTAACAGACATTAAAAAACAAGGCTTTTTCCACAGATGAACACAGATAAAAGCATTTATTGTTAGCTTCGCCGTAGGCGAGAGCTAAAAAAGCATCTGTGTTCATCTGCGTCCATCTGTGGAAAAAAAGTTTTTTCTTGTGTCAGCTAATGACCGAACTCAGTCATTCGACCTGTCCGTTGCTGACATTACTACAAAGATAAAAACAACTGATATGCCGGGTTATCCGTCTCTTGCCAATACGGATAAGCCAGAGTATCAAGGTAGCGACCCAATTGCTTAATCTCACCCTTAGGTATCTGCAAACCGACCAGAACACGGCCAAAAGCCGCACCATGATTTCGATAATGAAACAGGCTGATGTTCCAGCGGGTACCAATTTTGGTCAAAAAATCCAGTAGCGCACCGGGGCGCTCGGGAAACTCAAAACGATACAGAACCTCATTTTTTAACGCCGCACGACCACCTACCAGGTGACGCACATGCATTTTTGCCATTTCATTATCGGTCATGTCCAGTACGGGGTAGTTTTTGCTTTTAAGCCTTTTGATTATATCCAGACGTTCATTCAAGCCATCGCGTAACTGCACCCCGGCAAAGACCTGGGCGTTTTTGTCATCTGAATAACGGTAATTAAATTCAGTAATACCGCGTTTACCGATGGTTTTACAAAAGGCTTTAAAACTACCCGGACGCTCAGGAATCGTTACCGCAAACAGGGCTTCACGTTGCTCGCCAATTTCAGCACGTTCTGAAACATGACGCAGGCGATCAAAATTCATATTGGCACCACTGTTGATCGCGATTAGTGTTTTGCCGCTGATTTTTTTCTGACTAACATATTTCTTCAGACCCGCCACGGCCAATGCACCGGCAGGTTCAGTAATCGAACGGGTATCATCAAAAATATCTTTGATGGCTGCACAAATTTCATCGGTGGTTACCGTCAATATCGCATCAACGCACTGTTTTGCCACACGGTAAGTTTCTTTACCCACCTGCTTTACCGCTACGCCATCAGCAAAAATACCGACATGATTCAATACTACGCGACGTTTTTTCTCGAATGCCAATGCCATACAGGCTGCATCCGCCGGCTCCACACCGATAATTTTTGTTTTCGGGCTTAAATATTTAACAATGGCACCAATGCCGGCAATTAAGCCACCGCCGCCAACTGGCACAAAAATAACATCAATAAAATCAGCATGCTGACGCACAAGTTCCAGACCAACTGTGCCCTGTCCGGCAATCACATCAACATCATCAAAGGGATGAATAAATTCCAGTTTTTGCTTAACTGCGTAATCACTTGCATAGTCGCAGGCTTCGTCATAATTGTCGCCAATCAAAATAACTTTTGCACCATAGGACTTAACCGCATCTATCTTAATACCCGGCGTGGTTTTTGGCATAATGATGACCGCACTCAAACCCAGTTTTTTTGCCGCCAGTGCCACGCCCTGTGCATGATTGCCTGCAGACGCTGCAACCACTCCGTTTATTTCTTTGCTTCGTGTTAGCTGATAAATGCAATTGTAAGCGCCACGCAACTTAAAAGAAAAAACACTTTGCAGGTCTTCACGTTTTAGCAGCACCTGATTTTGCTGACCTTTGCTTAATGTTTTTGCCAATTCCAACGGTGTTTCTACCGCAACATCATAAACCCGGGCAGTTAGAATTTTTTCTATGTATTTTTTAGTCATAAGCGAAGGATAACGGTAAAGCCGTGAATAGTGAAATTAAAACCGCAAAACACTACTTTTATTTTTTACTGTCATCTCGACCAGAGGGAGAGATCTATACCGCGGAAGAAAAAGATCTCTTCATCTGGTTGAGATAACAACCAGTCTTTTTGGTGTTCACTATTCACTAAACTGGTGTAATATTCATGCACTAAAAATTCAAAAATAATGACGGGAGTAAAAAATGACCCAGGATGAAATGAAAAGAAAAGCAGCCGAGGCGGCTATTGAATATGTTATCGCCAATGAAATCGTTGGCGTAGGCACCGGCTCTACTGTAAACCACTTTATCGATGTACTGGCTGAGATCAAACATAAAATCAAAGGCGCAGTTTCAAGCTCAGAAGCATCAACTGAACGCATGCAAGGCTACGGCATTAAAGTGTATGACTTAAATGAAGTTAACGGCATCGAAGTTTATATTGATGGCGCTGATGAATCTGACCATTACCTTAATTTAATCAAAGGTGGTGGCGGCGCTTTGACACGCGAGAAGATTATCGCCGGTGCCAGTAAAAAGTTTGTCTGTATCGCTGACGAATCCAAACTGGTTGATGTGATGGGCGAATTTCCGCTACCGGTTGAAGTTATTCCAATGGCGCGCAGCTTCATTGCCAGAGAATTAGTCAAACTGGGTGGTCGCCCAGTATGGCGTGAAGGCTTTGTTACCGATAATGGTAACGATATTCTTGATGTGCATGATTTAAAAATTATGGGCCCAGCTACACTGGAAAACGAGTTAAACAAATTACCCGGCATTGTCACCGTTGGCATATTCGCCAATCGCCCTGCTGATGTGCTGATATTGGGTACGCAGGACGGTGCTCGGACGGTTTTGTCTAAATAGATCACAAACTTTAATTCGTAGAGCTAATGACTGAGTTCGGCCATTAGCGGACACAAGAAAAAACTTTTTATCCACAGATGAACACAGATATTTTTTAGCTCTCGCCTACGGCGAAGCTAACAATAAACGCTTTTATCTGTGTTCATCTGCGTTCATCTGTGGATAAAAAATCTTGTTCTTTTAACGTCCGCTTTGTGTCAAAACCAGCCATTCCATATCTAACACCGCCTGCCAGATAAAATACAGACTTATGCAAATTAATAAAGGCTACCTTTATTAGTTTTTCAACGGAAAAACTATTTTCCAGTCATTTTTCATGTCGACAATAGTCCAGCCTTTTTTGGTTGCTTCATCCAGCCCCTGGTCGAGTTTTCCGATGTGTGACTTTCGGTCATACGCCCATTCGCGTTTTTCATCTGTGTGATGAACAAAAAGACAAAAACGTGCGCCGTCACCGGCACAGGTCCACTGTAGCATTTGCAGGTCGCCATCGGAATTACCAAACGCGGCTATCGGACGAAGCCCGATGTGCTGGTTAATGGCGACGGGTTTACCTTCCTTGTCGTCGAGAAAGTTCATTTCGGGCAAGCGTAACAACACGGGTTGATTGTCACGCATTTCAAATTTGGTTTTTATGCTACTGCCGATAACCTGCTCGGGCGGAACGCCATAGACTTGTTCCGTCCATGGTCGCATGAACTCAATACCACCACCGGAGACAATCCAGGTTTTAAAATCATTGGCGCGTAAATAGGTCAGTAATTCCAGCATCGGCTGATATACCATCTCGGTATAAGCGCGACCTGTCTCTGGATGTTTGGCTGTGGCCATCCAGTCCTGCACAATCTGCGAAAACTCCTCGGTGGTATTGCCTGCATGTGTCGCCATCACCAGTTCGAGTATGGCATGTTCACCACCTGCAAGTGCGGTCTTTAAATCACCTTCGAGTACGGCTTTAAAAGGCTGCTGGTTTTGCCATTCCGGGTTTTTTTCTGCCAACACTTTCACGCGGTCAATGGCAAAGACCAACTGCACATACATAGGTTGCTCTATCCACAATGTGCCGTCATTATCAAACACCGCTATACGCTCTGCTGGCGGTACAAAATTGTCACCCGCTTTATCCGTTACGCTAGCAACAAAGGACAATATGTTCTGTTTAGCTGAGCCTTCGTTCCAGGAGGGTAATGGGTCTGTCGTTGCCTGCGAGCAGGCAGATAACAACAACGTGATCAACAATAAAAAATAAAATCTAAAAGTCATAGGAAACTCCGTTTTAAAATATGCATTTTTAAAAATAAAAAAGCCGAGGTTATTAAAACACCCCGGCTTCTTAGTTATGGCTCGATGGATTGTGGCATCAGCACAGGGTAAATCAAACTAATTACTGCCACCACTCGTACTCAATTTATCCATGACCTGATCCAAATTGAAACTCGCTGCCTTCTGGCGTGGAGGATAGTCTTTAAAAGTCTGCAGAAACTTGCCAACATAGGCTTGTGCGGGCAACAACAGATAAACCCGTTCCAAAAACCAGTCATCATAAGTATTGGAGGTTATCATTCCGCGCTCATACGGATCACGCCGCAGATTGACTAACAACGGAACTCTGAGAGCGACAAAGGGTTCACGCCATGCCTGAAAAGTGGCTTCTGCACGCTGCTCCAGAAAGATTACTTTCCAGTCTTTATAACGTAGCGCGGACATATCACCGTCGTCGGTAAAGTAGAAGATTTCATCACGCGGACCTTGTTCGACTTTGCCTGTTAGATAAGGCAGGAAATTATAGCCGTCAAGGTGAACCTTATAGTTACGACCTATTGCCTTGTGTCCTTTTAGCAACTTGCTTTTGACATTATCGTCACCGGCGGCAGCAAGGAAAGTAGGCATCCAGTCCATATGATGCATAATCTCGTTTGACCATGTGCCGGCTTCGATATGACCAGGCCAGCGCACCATGGCAGGCACCCGCCAGCCACCTTCCCAGTTGGTGTTTTTCTCACCGCGGAACGGTGTCATGCCAGCATCTGGCCAGGTATTCATGTGCGGGCCGTTATCGGTTGAATAGAACACGATGGTATTGTCAACGATGTTAAGTTCATCAAGTTTTTTCAGGAACTTACCAATGTGCATGTCATGCTCAACCATGCCATCGGAGTATTCGTCCTGACCGGAAATACCACGCAACTCTTCTTTTACATGGGTGCGAAAGTGCATCCGAGTACCGCTCCACCACACAAACCAGGGTTTACCTGCCTTGTGTTGCGTTTCGATGAATTTGAGAGCAGCATCGGATGTGACATCATCAATTGTCTCCATACGTTTTTTTGTCAGCGGGCCGGTATCTTCAATCTTGCCACCAGCGATGGAATGAATCACGCCGCGTGGGCCGAATTTTTTATGAAACTCAGGATCTTTTGGATAGTCTTCGTTTTCAGGCTCTTCTTCGGCGTTAAGGTGATAAAGATTGCCGAGAAATTCATCAAAACCATGGTTGGTTGGCAGCATTTCATCGCGATCACCCAGGTGGTTTTTGCCAAATTGACCAGTGGCATAACCCTGAACTTTCAGCAAACCTGCGATGGTGGGATCTTTGACATTCATACCCTCTTTCGCCCCGGGCAAACCAACCTTGGACAGACCCGTGCGGAAGACGCTTTGCCCCATAATGAATGATGAGCGACCTGCAGTACAGGATTGCTCGGCATAATAATCAGTGAAGGCCATGCCTTCGCTGGCGATTCGATCAATATTGGGTGTTTTATAACCCATCAGACCGCGCGTGTAATGGCTGATATTAGACTGACCAATATCATCACCCCAGATAACCAGAATATTGGGCTTTTTAGCTTTGGCGGCAGCTGCTACTAGCGGAGTTAATGCTAACGCGATACTAACCAGAACAACTGAAAACAGACCAGGCAGTCGTTTACTTTTCATTTTCACTCTCCATAGTTATAGTTTTTTTGTATATTGCACACTACGCTTTTTCTTGTTTTATGCAATAGCATAATTGGCATTTTCACATAGGCTTCAACAAAATTAACATCAAACTACTACAAACGAATGGCAAGCAAACTCAGATTATCGAATTACTTTCTATTCCGCTAATACAACACCTACTTCATTCGCATACTGATCCCAGGCGGTCTTGAGCGCTTTCATTTTGTCAGGCAGGGTCTTCGCTAAATTTTTTGCCTCACCTGGATCTTTTACCACATTATAAAGTGTCCATTCTCCTGCTCCATAAGGTGCCGGAAGCATGACAGCCTTGAAGTCACCCTGTCGCATCCACTTGCCGCCTACCATCTCGCCGCCAACGAAATCTGTCGGCGCATAAACGACCTTGCTTGAATCATTCAGCAGACTTAGCATTGAACGACCTCGCATCGGCTCAACCTTGCGCCCCTTAAACTTCGTCGGGTATTTCGTCCCTGTCAACATCAGAATGGTTGGCATTATGTCCGTTACATAGACGAAGGATTCGCTACGGCTGTCGCTTTTAATTCCCGGCCCTGACATCAGCAGAGGAGATCGAATGCCGCCCTCGCTAATGGTCATCTTGAATTTATCGAGTGGCCCCGCCGATGCGCTGGCAAAACCCATGCCGTAGGCGTAGTTCGAGCCGGGGTGACCGATGTTCTTCAGGCTATTATCGAAATTATCAACGAAGCCTGTCTCACGTGCTTGCGGATACTCATCCGAGTACCATGGGTTTGGGCCATTGTCGGAGAGAAAAATGATGATGGTATTGTCATATTCGCCAATGTCTTTGAGAAAATCCACGACCCGCCCGTAGTGATAATCCATCGCTTCAATCATGCCGGCATAGACTTCCATGCCACGTGCTTCAAGGGCTTGTTTGTCTTTGCTTAGCTCGTCCCATGGCTTGATCATTGGGTGTCGGTCTGCCAGTTCGGTGCTCTGTGGCACAATTCCAATTTTCTTTGCCGCCTTCAACCGAGCTTCTTTGAGGGCTTCGTATCCTGCATCGTATTTCCCGCTGTACTTCGACAACCACGGTTCCGGCACATGCACAGGGTCATGCGGCGCGGTAAAAGCGAGGTAAGCCAGAAACGGTTTGCCATCGCCACGGTTTTTGCGGATCGCATCCATCAAAAAATCTGCGTAACTCCTGCTGGAATAGAAATCAGCCGGAAGCGCTTCCAGCTCTTTCCCGTCCTGTGAGTATTTTGCCGGGTCATCACTCGGTAGAATACCTCGCATATCAGCCCAATGGCTTGCTCCACCGACCAACAGGGAAAAGCTGCGCTCAAACCCGCGGTCGAATGGCAACGATCCCGGTGTGTGCCCCAGATGCCATTTACCCGCCATGTAGGTGTGATAGCCCCCTGCCTGGAGAATTTCAGCAAGAGTGACAACACGATCATTCAAATGCCCCTCATAACCCGGTTTTCCCTTCTGCTTTTCTGTGAGCAACTCGCCCATATTGCCCAGCCCTGCAATATGATTATCATTGCCAGTCAACAACATAGAACGAGTGGGGGAACAGCTCACAGAGACATGAAAATCGGTAAACATTATGCCAGCCTTTGCCAGCGTATCGAGATTAGGGGTTTTAATCTCACTGCCGAAGCTAGCGATGTCAGTCCAGCCCATATCATCCGCCATAACAAGAAGGATATTAGGTTTTTTCTCGGCAGCCAATGCCTGTGAAATACCCACAACAGCCAAAATTAAAAGCGCGATATGGACGTGTCTGTATCGTTTCATCGTTTTATTTTCCTTTAGAAGCGCCCTTTGAGATACGGTAAAATTTAAACTCAATTGAACGAGGTGGGTAAATCTATGGATACCCTGATAAAGTCCAACTTTGTCATCTTGAGCGAAGCCGAAAGATCTTGTACCACTGTATGATCGACAGCTTGCGGAGTATAAGATTCTTCGGCTTCACTCAAAATAACACTTATTCAGATCTTCCCTATTGTATTTAACAGCTGGACTCTACCACTTTTGTATCGTGCCGTGCGACTTCGCTGATTACCGATCTGTGATTATCGATCTGTCTACAGACTATTATCTACCGGCAATCTTTACTGCGGCTTTAGCTGTTTAATAATCTGCTGCACACTACCAAATTCTGGTTCAACTACCAGTAGTTGTTGCGCATAAACTTGCGCTTTATCACTATCGCCCTGCTGCAAAGAATACGAAGTAATGGCAATCAAACTCTCCCTGTTATTCGGGTTTTGTTTGATTGTTTTTTCCAATAGGCTGATTGCCTTTTTGGTTTGCTGGTAACTGGCAAGCGCAACGGCATAAACATAAGCAAATCGGACATTGTTTACATCTAACTGGTAGGCTGCCTGTAATTCAAACAGAGCTTTTTTACTTTGTTTATTGCGAACATAGAGTAGCCCCAGGGCATGACGGACTTCTGCATTGTTTTCAGTGAGCGGTACCGCCTGCAACAAAATTTTCTCGGCTTTATCTTCCTGGTGCTGCAATCGATACAGGTCAGCCAGGTTAACATAAGCTTGAACTGAATTAGCATCTAATTGAATTGCCTGCTGATACGCTTTTTCGGCAACATCGAACTGCAACAAACGGATGGCAAGCAAGCCCAGATTGATATGTGATTCTGGCCGGTCTGCGTTGACGTTTTGAGCGTGACGGTATTCAGCAATTGCTTTTTCCAAAATTTCCCGTTGTTGTGCCGACAACATTTCATGCGGCACTACCGCAAGTATGCGAGCGGCTTCGATGCGTACCGCACGCACGGGATCGCTTAATAAAGCAAAACCTGACTGTAATCGGCGGCGAAGTTCAAACGTATCTAATGCTTGCAGGGCGGCGAGGCGAATCATCGGACTTTCATCTTTCAGTAATCGCGTTATCACCAAAGAGCTGGTTGGACTGGGATAACCCTGCAATAAATCAGCAGCAGTGGCACGGGCAATATCCGGTAGTTTTGGCGATGCGGCGATGGCAGCGAGATCCTGAGTTATGTTTGTTGCTCCTGTTCGTTGCTCATGTAAGGTTTCACCAAAATGCCAGCCGGGTGCCCAGTCTTTGCCTAACCACTTTGTCATGGTATCGCTTGCCCATGTTGCGGTTTTGTCTGTATGGCAATTATTACAGGCATTGGGCGTGTCCAGTTTTACAGAAAGATCAGGGCGTGGAATGCGAATACTGTGGTCGGCTCGCGGATCAACACCCATATATACCGTTTGTGGCATATGGCATTCAACACACTTTGCACCTGCACTATTCTCCTGGTGAAAATGATGTGAGTAAGTATTAAATTTATATGCCGCATGACATTGCAAACAAACATTATTGCCTTCAGCACGTAATTTCAAACTGTGTGGCTGGTGGCAATCGCTACAGCTAACACCCTGGTGATACATTTTGCTCTGAATGAAAGAGCCGTAGACAAAAACTTCTTCTTTAATCTGACCATCCGGGTGATACAAAAACTCAGTGAGCAGTGCTGGAAGGTAACTGTCCATGAATGGTTTATCATGTGCGTAATTATCATTAATGGCACTGCGGCGTGAATGGCATCGCGCACAAATTTCAATCTCTTTATCACTGCTGTTAGCTTTGCTGCGTTGTGCGTTACCCGTTTTCGGATCCATCACCCAACTAACGCCTTCACGTTGGTCAAAATTTAATAACAGACCTTTATTATTTAATTGTAACCAGCCCGATTTTTTGCTCGCCCAGTGTAGATGGTTAGAAGCAGGGCCATGACACGCTTCACAGGCAACATTGATTTCAGACCAGGTGGTATTGAAGCTGTCGGTTTCAAGATTATAATTTTTTTGCAGATTGGTGGAATGACAATCTGCACACATGTAGTTCCAGTTCTGATCCATTTTTGTCCAGTGCAGGCGATGCTGAAAACTGATTTCCTCATCAGGGTACAGATGATACCAGCGCTGACCTCCCTGCTCTTTTGCACGGCTATCCCAGGCAATACCCAGAGCCTGTATACGACCATCAGGAAACGCAATCAAATGTTGCTGTAATGGTTCGGCACCAAAGGTGTATTTAATTTGATAGTTATGCAACTTGCCGTCAGTACCGTCTGTTTTTACAAAAAACAGATTGTCTTTTTTATAGAATGTTGAAGTGATGCCAAAATAAGTAAATGATGAATGATTAAAATCACCCAGCACGGTTTCTTCACTGGCATGTTGCATGGCAAGATCATGGTGCGAATCTGACCAGCCATCATATTGCTCTTGATGGCAACCGGTACATTGTTTGGCACCAACAAAATCCGCCGCTGGAATGCTAACCGGTATTTTATTTAGCGGGGATACGTTAACAACAGAGAGGCTGGTTTTATCATCCTGCTGACAGGCAGAAAGTAATGCTGAGGCAAAAATAACGACCGATAAATATAATTTCAT
This sequence comes from Gammaproteobacteria bacterium, assembly GCA_022712755.1. Lineage (GTDB taxonomy): Bacteria > Pseudomonadota > Gammaproteobacteria > SZUA-229 > SZUA-229. The sequence goes on along the minus strand of JAFLJY010000056.1, from coordinate 3,011 downwards.
CTGGTTATTTTAGCGGCTTTATTTAAGGCAGTTGGAATATTTTTTTAAACAATTTTTCTATATCTTACCTACAAAGTTAACAAACAGACCCTGACTGTTAAAATCAAGATCAGTCAAATCATCTGAAAAATCGGTAAAGTTATAACCGACACCCACTTTTATATTGTTACCAATGTGACGGTATAAACCCAGCAAGGCTCCTGAGCGTTGATCTTCTGCGTCAGGCAAATCCAGCAAACGTGCTTCAATTAACGCATCCCAACGATGGGTAAAGTGCCAGTCGGCTCGCAGAATATAGAGACTGGCTCTGCTGTCAAAAAACTCGGGGTTGAGACGATCCTGCGCTACCTGTCCTAAACGGTAGGCGTATTTGCCGCCGATACTCCAACGTTGCGTTAGGTCATAAATTGTATCCAGTGACAATATATGGCTTTTTTGAATAAAATCGATGGGCGTGCTGGCACCGACTACCTGCCCGCTTAACGGGTCGGTTGCTGACAGGTCACCAAACGGTACGTTATAAAAATAGGTGTATTTAAACAATGTGTTTAAACGGTCGTTGTCTATCGGGCGATAACCGTAACCCATGACTATTTCGGTGAAGTTTCCGCTAAAGGATTTACCCAGGGAGCTATCACTTTCTGAGAAATTTGCTTTGGCGAGGAAGCGCCAGTCGGCGTCAACCTGATAGTTCAGGTTGTTTTTCATTAACCAGGTTGTGCGCTTTGATGAACTTGTGTCCGGGCTTTCGGTTTCATCTACACGGTATTCCAGCGCTACCGAATACACTACTGCGCCAAAATTATAACCTGCATTTAAACCAACAGCCTGTCTATCAGTTTCCGCACCTGTATTTTTATCTTCCAGTTTTCCGGCTTCTATATTGCCACCAAAATTCCAATGTTCATCCGGCACATAATCAACACCGAAGGTGTGGGTTAAACCGGTTGGAACATCACCGTGGGTGTAACGCTCTTCTCCATAAATACTAATGGTATCGGTATAACGCGAACGGATACCGGTGTTCCAGTTGCCGCGTCGTGCAGACACGCCATTATCTGAGCGGGCATTTTCAAAAGTGTATGCGCTGTAAACATTCGTTCGATCTGAAATCAAATAGTCGGTACCGGCTGTAGCACCAATGCCCTGGCTACCACCTGATAGCTCGCCATTAAGTGTTAAACGGTTGCTCGGGCGAATACTGCCGCCGCCGCCAAGCCGATGATTGTCTTCACGATTGCCGCTTTTTGCAGCCGTCGCCTGGGCAAAACCATAAGCGGTCCAGTTTGATTTTGAGTCGTAATAGGCCTCGCCTGCCAGATCTAAACGATCACCCTGTTTTTGTGTTGCAGCTACATTACTGGAATTATCATTACGGGTATCGGCGCGACCACCACCACTGAAACGCCAGCGGTCTGTTGCCTGATATGATGTTGATACATCCAGTGCTTCGGTTTTTAATGATTGATTCTGATCACGGGCATCAAATTTAACATCCAGACTCAGGCGTTTAGTTAACGCTGTATTGTAGTGACCACCTAACAATGTGACATCGGTTGCGGTGAGTTGCCCGGGTGCGGAGAAACCGGCTTCACTTTGTTGCCCGTAGAAAGTGGCACTACCTTTGCCACCAGATATAACATCATTAACTAAAACACTGCCTTCAAATCGGTAAGCAATACTTTTTTCATTCGGATCCCGTTCCGCAGCCAATTCATTAAAGCTGAAACCACCATCAATAGAATTTAATTCATCCGCACCACCACCTTCACTGCTGGCAACTTCAAAACGCATCCAGGTGCCGGTGTTTTTACGCAGGGTTAAATCAATACCATATAACTCGCTATCGTCCTGATCCTGTTTTTGCGAACTTACAGTCGCACCCAACTTAACAATATCATTGAACCAGTAATGCGTGCGGCCACCAACCGCCAGCGTATCGATCTCGTCGAAGCCAGGAGAATATTCATAACGTGAAACTAAAAATACCGGGTTACCACTCAATGAATTATCGGATACCAGCAAACCATCATCCGCTAACGACGCTAGTGGCTGGCTTAATAAAATCCTGCCCTGTAAATAATCAAAATCATAATCAATAACAGGTACCAGATTTTTCACGCCGATAACAATGCCCGAATCTTTATCACGCACTTCGATACGCAGGCGATCAGAACCAATCAGCACATCCTGGTGACGTAAGAAATATAACGAACCACCGGTACCTCTGAACTCATCCCTTCCGGCTACGGTGCCGGGTTCTGCAGCAAAGCCGTCAAGCATAAATTTCTGTTCACCAAATGAGGTAGTCTGTTTGCTTTCATAGTGACCAGTAATACCATACAGTCCACGGTCAATATGTGACAGCGTAGTATCAAGATAGCCAATAGAGAAGTTGCCTAAAATGCCGTAGTTATTATGACGTTGCAACCGTAAATATAACTTACCAGATGTTGGTGCACGTTCTTCCAACGTAGAATCATCAGCGAATGTTGGATAAAATAAATCCGGGTCTAAACGTCTTAATAAGGCGCGTGGATCTTTTTCCAGGAAGTTGCTAAACAATTCATCAAACGGAGCTTCCTGAGTATCGGCGCTACTGGTTAACTGCCAGTTATCGCCAAAGGTGCCTTCAACATAATAAGCAAAGCGACCGATCACATTTATATCGTTATTAAATTCATCTTCATCCTGAGTCACCAGTTTTGCCGGCCCGGTGGTTTTATCACGTGCTACGGTGATGTCGCCTAAACCAACATAAAACCAGTTGCTTCTGGCAAACTCCATGTCACGTAAAAACAGTTCACCGTTACCTTCGTCATCCAGTACTGCAACTTCAATAGTATGCAAACCGCGAGGAAATAATTCTTCGCTGACAAACTCGCCGTTCTCATTTACCGGCACCTGTTTACCCGCTAACCAGACATTGTGGCCTATAGGGATTTGTTCTCCATTGATAGTGACCGTACCACCATCAATTTCTATCTGTTGTGTGTACAGATGATTTTCAC
>JAFLJY010000246.1 GCA_022712755.1 Gammaproteobacteria bacterium | reverse complement strand
CATTTCATTGTGAGTATGCATACTATCTAAAAACTTTAGTCGCTCAACAATCTTATGATTTAGTTTTATCAATTCTTCATATGTTAAGTCATCTATATCTATAGCCATGATATTTTTTCTCTGTTTTTATTGCGCATAACGAACAAGGATAGATTGTGAGAGCGAAGCGAACCACAATCTATCCTTGTTCGTTAGGGCTTTTGTTGCCACGATATGTCAACCTTGCGATGTTGCGATATACAATCACGAAGATATAAGTTAATTAAACTTTGATAAGGTACGCCTGAATCTTCTGCCATACCCTTAAAGTAATTGATAACATCCTCACCAAGCCGTATTGTTACTGGTTTTTTGAGTTTTGATGCATATGGGTTTTTACGTGATTTCATTTTAGATAGATCATATTCTTTTTTCATTACGCTTCACCTTTATAGAGCTTCCGCTCTTTTGCTGTTGCTTTACGTGCTGATATGATTCGAATGAGATTACCTGACTCTTTTTCACAGTGGCTGATAAGTAATGCTCTTGATTGGTTGCTGCGACCTAGTATAAGAAACCTGTCTTCTTGCTCTGAATTTTCATCATCAAAGAACTGGATAGCGAAGTCATCGTAGAATACGGACTGCGCTTCTTCAAAAGTAACACCATGTTTTCTTTTGTTTGATGCTGCTTTAGATGCATCCCATTCGAATTTAACTATAAATACATTGTATTTACATTTGACCGAATGTCAAGTTGCTTGTTTTACAGCCCTAACGAGGCTGCTCTTGATTGTGACTGCATATATGCTATCATTTTGCGTATGGTTAAAACAATAGTAATAGATACTAGCGTTATTATTAGCGCACTGATAGGGAAAAATGGTCCTAGCCGAGAAGTTTTAAGACAAAGCTTACATGGCGAGTATAAGTCATTGATTAGTAATGCTTTATTTTTGGAACATGAAGACGTAATCAAAAGGAAGCAGGTGAGAAATACATGCCCGTTAACTAATAAAGAAATTACGGAATTACTGAATGCTTTATATAGCCTTTGTGATTGGGTACCTATTTATTATTTGTGGCGACCAAATATTACAGATGAAGGTGATAATTTTTTAATTGAGCTGGCGCTAGCTGGAAATGCAACGCATATTGTTACAAACAATATTAAAGATTTAAAGAATGCTGAATTAAAATTTCCTGAACTGAAAATTATAACACCAGTTAAATTATTGAGAGGTGAATAATCATGGCTACTTTAACAGTACGAATACCCGATGATAAGCATGGGCGTTTAAAAGCATTGGCACAGCATAGACATGTGAGCGTTAATAAATTAATTGAAGAACTATCAACGCAAGCACTGGCTGAATTTGATAGTGAAGTAAGATTTCGTGCTCTGGCAGCGAGTGGAAATATTGATAAAGGATTAAAGTTATTAGATAAGCTTGATGCTCATTTTTCTAAGGGCTAACGCCAAGCGTCAGCGATTGCTAAACCCAGAGTGACGATAGGAACGGCGGATTTAGCAATCCGCTGGACGCATTTGTTATGTGCATTGTTTTACCAGTATTTTTGGTCATTCAATGCATCGACACAATGAGAAGTTCCTTCCATTGCTTTTATAGAGCTGCCATCAAGTGATTGTGCTAACCAACCTTCTGGGTAAGTCAGTTTAAGTGGCGCTTTCACGATTCTTTCACTGATAGGATTGAAGCCTACCTTAGAGTAATAATTTTGATCACCGTATGTAAATGCTAAATCGACACTTAATGATTTCAAGTGACTGATGCCATAATTAATTAGCTGTTGCCCAATTCCTTTTCCTTGCTCGTTGGTGGCAATTGCTACTGGTGACAAGATGAAAGCTGTTTTTTCATTAGGAACAACAAGACTACTAAAAAATATGCTTCCTATTATGTCAACACCAGTGATCGCAACAAAACCAATCAAGTCCTGTGGCTCTGTCGTTGTGATTAAATCAGAAACCAAACTTCCAATTAACTGACCTTCTGTTTTACCTTCTGAGGCTGAGAAGACATTAGTAAAGAGGTCGATAACCTCCTGGGATTGCGATGAAATAAATTGAGATATTTCCATTCTTGAATCGTATTCTATAAGTTGATTTCGTACTGCTTTAGCACATAACATTGATAATAACAGGAATCAGAATTCCCTGTATTTTTCTTATATATACGGACTATAATTCCACGTATCATCATATTAAAGACAAAACTGGGAATATTCTGTCGCCCAAAACCAATCATCTTCTAAGGAAAGAAAAAACAAATAAACATCTAGTACCTAACCCCTATTTTTAAGCGCCAGTAATTTTAACTATGTGTGTCTATGTTTATTCCAACTGGAGGTGATGCTTTTGGAATAAGCAAACAGGATGATCTTTAGCAGTATTGCCAGATCATAGGCGGGGCGACATTCTTTATCATTATTAAAGGCCTTCTCAAAAATACTCAGGTCTAGTTTTTGCGTGACCAGGTAATGCAGGGCGTGCTCAAAGGCCTGCTTGTAGTTAATCTTGAAAATTAATCACAACCATGAGGTTTTGGTTGTAGTCGTAGGGGATATATTTGGCCATGGGCTACACCTTTGTTTCGGGGGCTTTATTTTACTAAATTTGAGGACTTGTTTAGGTTTTTCTACAGCCTCAACGCCGCAAATCAGTGGCGTGGAACGAAACGCAGCGTAGTGGAACGCTCGAGTACATTTGCTTTGTATGGATAATATCACCTTGTATGGTAATTTTATTTTACTCTGACACCAATGCCAGATTGAATGCCAGATTGTGGATTCCTGCGCTTCGCTGGAATCACAATCTAACCTTATTCGTTATTCTTTGTGTGTTTAATGCGCAAGTTTTGCACTAGCGATACGGTTTAAACTTACACCGGACTCAGCAGCTTCTATTGCAAGGTGGCGATGAACCTCTGGTGGCACGCGAACCATAAATTTACCACTATAGTTACGCGCTGCAAGAGGCGAAGGTATTTTTTCTTTGTTATTGTTCATATCCGCAACGCAATTTTTAACAACAGAACGAATTCCTTTTAATGCTTTTTCAGAGGTAGATGCTAACCAACTAAGGCCAGGAAATTCAGCACATAAGCCTATAAATTCTTCATCTTCATCAGACCAAAATACGCGGTATGTATATTTATCACTTTCAAGAACCATGACGCACCTCGATTTTTTCTATGGCAAGTAATACCTGCCTGACTTGGCAGGGCTTAGCTTTACCTTTGTGGTTTTGAACATTTACACGTGGATCGCCAGGCCAGGGCGTTTTGTAGATGCAATGACTACTACCACTCTGTCGTGGATTGCCAAAATAATGCATACAAACCTTTTGAAGATCATTGAAACGAACCCCTTTAGGGTTTGCCTTCATTTCCTTGATGATTTTAGCTATGCTGCCCATTTGATAATGGTATCATTATTGATACTATAGTCAAGTGTTCTTTTTATACAACACGTCGCAAATTACCTGCGGCTAAAAGTGTTGCGCGTTTTTTGCGCGACGCTTTTAGCCGTCCGAGTGTATTTGCATTATATGGTAATTTTATTTTACTCTGACCACAATTATCAGTTTTTTGTCGAAAATAAAATTAAAGACTAAAAGGCTTATTCGGACTCGACAAAACGATTGAGTTTAAGGTTGTTTTAAAAATTTTAAAAAACAATAAAACTCATAATCGGCATCACAATCGACAAAGTAGAAATATTGCAG
>JAFLJY010000055.1 GCA_022712755.1 Gammaproteobacteria bacterium | reverse complement strand
TTTTTCCAGAAAAGTAGTAAATCGCCTTTCTCCTATAAAGCAGATACCGGTGCTGTCTTTTTTGTCATGGGTAATTAAATTATTTTTTTTCGCTAATTCTCGTATCAACGTTTTATCGAATTCGCCTATAGGAAAAATGGCATGCGACAACTGGTATTGATTTAAGGCGTGCAAAAAATAACTTTGATCTTTGTTATTGTCGAGGCCGCGCAGTAATTGTATTTTGGGTAATTGTATCTTGGGCAATTGTGTTTTGTTGTCGACTAAACGGGTACGCGCATAGTGCCCGGTGGCAATTTTTTCTGCGCCAAGTGTTTTTGCATGTTCAAGAAAGGCGCGAAATTTGATCTCTTTATTGCACAAAATATCCGGGTTGGGTGTGCGGCCCGCGCTGTATTCATCAAGAAAATGTTGAAAAACCCGATCCCAGTATTCACTGGAAAAATTGATAGTGTGTAGTTTTATATCGAGTGTCTGGCAAATAGCACTGGCATCTTTTAGATCAACAGCAGCGGCACAATACTGTTCATCATCATCCTCTTCCCAGTTTTTCATGAACAGACCTTCAACCTCAAAGCCCTGTTCAATAAGCAGTAGTGCGGCAACGGATGAATCGACACCACCAGACATGCCAATGATGATCTTTTCTTTTGTCATCAGGTGTGTTTCATCAGCTTAGGTGACTTAGCAGATCGAGCGGAGATCGCTTGCCAGCGAGATAGTCATCGATACAAGTCAACACCATCGGACTGCGTAGTTTATGCTGTTGCTGCATAAGCTCGTCGCGGGTTTTCCATACTGCCGCCTGTATACCTTCATCGAGTGTCTGTGAAGCATTGTGATTATTACAGCTGCCACAAAATGCAATGCGCAGAAAGCTTTTGCCATTATCAGGATGTTTCCACAGATAAATACCAGTAATGGCTTCGGGTATAAATTGCCATGCGGTTTCTTCTTGTGTTTCACGAATCACGGCAGTAACCAGACTTTCATCAGGGTCGAGATGCCCTGCAGGCTGGTTGATTACTAGCTCACCGTGAACAAGTTCTTCAACCATTAAAAATTTATTGTCACGCTCAATAATAGCAGCAACCGTAGTGTGAGGTTTCCAGATCATGATGGCTATTTTTTTAGATGACTTTTTGTAGAACGTCGTCGTAGTACAGCGTATCGCCAGATACCATTTATCGTAAAGTAACCGAGTAAGCTGCTTGAGACTGCCAGGCTAAAACAGCCAACCAGAAAAGGTTTCCAGATAGCCTGCAACTCATTTTGGAACCAGTCTAACGTGGGCTCAAAGCTGAAATAGGCTGCTGGTTCTCCAATAATCCAGGTGCCTACTTTGTAAGCAAAGTAAAACATGGGTGTAATGGTGAGTGGGTTACTAATCCAGACTAAGACAACGGTCAGTGGCAGGTTTGTGCCAATCCAAATTGCCACCCCGGCGGCGAATACCATTTGAAAGGGAACAGGCATCCAGGCAAAAAATAAACCAACAGCGAATGCACCAGCAACAGAGCGTCGATTTAAATGCCATAAATCAGGTTTGTGTAACCAGTCGCCAAAGATTTGTAGCGTCTTATGCTCTTTAATTGTTTTTGGATGCGGTAGAAACCGCTGAAAAAACTTGCGTGGCATGGTTATCGTATAAATGTATATGGATTAGCTAAACTATTATCGATAGGGCAATAAATAACATTGGTATTGTATCATTTTTGCTTTATAGTTTTACAAAAGCATGCAAAGATCTTTATTGACGCTTAGCTTGCCACTTAGCTTATAAAGGGATTTGAATAATGCACTACAAAACAGGGATGTTTGTTTATGCGCTGGCTTTTTTGCTGGGTGTTGTTTTTGTTCAGCAGCTTGTCGTTTTACCTGCACTTTCCTCATTTGTTACTCTGTTGTTATCTCTGTTTTTCCTTTATTTACTGCTTATTAATTGTAAATATTGTTTAACATATAAGCCACAAATTACATTAATACTTCTAATTATATTATTGATTTTATTAGGAATACTGTATTCGTCGTTTTACGCTAAACAACAACTGTCTTATCGTTTTGATGAAGCTTTCATTGGCAAAAACTTGCTCATCAGTGGTTTTGTTTCGAGTATTCCGGTCACTAATGAAAAAGCACAGCGTTTTGAATTTATCATTACAAAGCCGGGTATATTAAGAACAGACGGCACGCCAGTGGAGCAGATGATAGCAGCTCAAAAGATGCCCAGAAAAATTCGCTTAAGCTGGTATTACGGCCGACCTGTTCATGCCGGTGAGAAATGGCAGCTGGAAGTCCGATTAAAACCACCCCGTGGATTTATGAACCCTGGTAGTTTTGATTATGAGGCATGGCTGTTCCAACATGGTATTGATGCTACTGGTTATGTGCGTAAATCATCCCTAAATCAGGTTCAGTATCAGCATCAGCCAGATAACTCACCTATATCAGTGGCAGCATACATGGTACCTGTTAATAAAATCCGGCAGTTACTAAGTCAAAAAATCGATGCCATTGCCGTTAAAACAGTGGTAAGCAATCAGCTGGTAAGTGAGCAGACCAGTTCGTTTGCTTTAATAAAAGCCCTGGCTGTTGGCGACAAGTCGTCAATTTCGAAGCAGCAGTGGCAGGTGTTGAGAAATACCGGTACCAGTCATTTAATGGCGATTTCAGGCTTGCACATCGGTTTGGCCGCATTTTTTGCCTATGTGTTGATTCGTTGGCTGGTGCCTGTATTTATTATGAAACGAATACCTGCACAGCATATAGCTCTGAGTGGTGGACTCATGGTGGCATTGTTATATGCCATGGTTGCCGGCTTATCGATTCCAACTCAACGCGCCATTATTATGCTGTGTGTTTTATCAGTGATGATGTTGCTTCGGCGCAACTATCGCCCGCTTGATGCGCTGGGTTTTGCATTATTACTGGTATTGTTATTTGATCCGTTAGCGGTATTGTCAGTCGGTTTCTGGTTTTCATTCTCTGCGGTTGCCGTTATTTTTATCACGCTAAATACTAATCATGGGAATATTAATTTAGAGATTGACAGACAAAAGAAAAAATTCAGGCATGATTCAGTGGATGTTTTTGGCATCGTGTGGTTTAAGATGTGTTCAGTGCTGAAACAGTGGATACGTTTGCAGATTTTAATCACTCTGTTTTTATTACCGCTGTCTTTATTTATGTTTCAACAGACATCGCTGGTATCGCCCATCGCCAATTTATTGCTGATTCCTTACGTGAGTTTTCTTGTTGTACCGCTGGTGTTGGTTGCTATTGTTTTTTCATTTTTTATGCCTGGTATTGCTGATTTTTTATTCGGCCTGGCAGCTGGTTTACTGGATTTGATCTGGCCATTACTAAATTGGTTTGCAATGCAACCCTATTCTTTATGGGTAAAAGGTGATGTTGATACTATAAAATTGTTGTTGGTAACGTCTGCGATATTACTGTTTTATTTTTCCGGGAAATTATCGCATATTATTGCCTCGCGGGTTTTTGTCACAAGTGCGCCACAATTTAATCAGCTGCAATCCATATGGATGTTCCGTTTTATTGCTGTTTTACTGTTTTCCTCTTTATTTATAACAACAAAAGAAACTTTTGGGGCGGGAGAATACAAGTTGACTGTATTGGATGTGGGGCAGGGCTCGGCAGCAGTAATTCAAACACAAAATCATGTAATGGTATTTGATGCCGGTGCTAAATACAGTGACAAGTTTGACATTGGCAGTAGTGTGGTGCTTCCCTATTTACGTTCGCAGGGTATTCAATCACTGGATTATTTAATCATCAGTCACGGTGATAGCGACCATATTGGCGGTGCCAACGCGATACTGGATGCGCTGCCTGACACGCCTGTTATTGGTCAGGGTATAGAAAAACTGACTAACAGCAAAAAACAGTATTGTGTGGAAGGTGATAAGTGGCAATGGGATGGTGTTGATTTTACTTTTATATCACCGCTAACAAAAGAGGTATTACAGGGTGGTTCTATAACTAAATCTGAACAACGAAATAATCAATCTTGTGTTCTGCGGGTGAATTCAAAAGCAGGATCAGTTCTATTTGCTGCTGACATAGAAAAAACAACCGAACAGCAGTTGCTCAGTCGTTATGGAAAGCAACTGGCTGCTGATGTTTTAATTGTGCCTCACCATGGCAGTAAAACCTCATCAACAGTTGACTTTATTGCCGCAGTTGACCCTGAAATTTCAATATTTTCAGTTGGTTATAAAAATAAATTCAAACATCCGAATAAAAATGTGATGCTGCGTTATGAAAAGCAGGGTGGCACACTGTTGCAAACAGACAAAAGCGGGGCGTTAACCATCAGCTTAAGCAGTAAAACGGGCCGAACAATTGAAAAATATCGGGAAACAGCACGCAGATACTGGCATCATACTGGTGATTAAGGCTTATGGTCTATTGAGTTGTTAATAAATGAAGTAAGATGTATGAAGGGCATCTCTAAAAACCTGTGGATAAGTATCTTGAGCCCATAATTTCCAATAGCGGCGTTGGTAAGTGCTTGCAATAGAATAACTCACGCGCTTATGTTTATACGTCTTGCTCTTGAAAATTCTGAATCTCAATCTATCTTACCCAAGGTTGTTAGAGATGCCCTGAAGTAAAAAAATAGTTCGACTACTCAACAACATTAATTTGAAAATTTTAGGTAGTTTCTTCTAATAAGGTGGCCTGTGCTTGAATTAGTAAAATCCGGTGGCTGGTTAATGCTGCCCATCATATTGTGTTCCATTGTTTCAATTTCGATTATTGCAGAACGTTTCTGGAGTTTACGCCGAGAAAAGGTGTTGCCTGAACATTTGGTTGCAAACGTGTGGAGTGCGATAAAAAAGAACAAACTGGCAAGAGCAGATATCGAAGCACTGAGTAAAGAATCGGCTTTGGGACAGATATTAAGCGCAGGTTTACTTAGCCGTAATGAAAGTCGTGAGCGGATTAAGGAATGCATTGAAGAGCGTGGTCGTGAAGTGGTGCATGACCTGGAACGGTTTTTAAACACATTAGGCACAATTGCATCAATTTCTCCATTACTCGGTTTATTAGGTACGGTTGTCGGCATGATAAGCGTATTTGCCGCCATCACTAAATACGGTGTTGGTGACCCGGCAGTATTGGCAGGCGGCATTTCTGAGGCAATGATTACCACCGCTGCCGGTTTAACGGTTGCTATTATCAGCCTGGTTTTTTACCGTTACTTTCGCCGAAAAGTTGATGGCATTGTGGTGATAATGGAACGTGAAGCCATTAAAATGGTTGATGTGTTGCATAATAATCGCTGAGTTGTTACGGCTATGAATTTACGTCCAGACCATAAAGAAGACAGCGTTGAAGTTAATTTAACGCCATTAATTGACGTGGTATTTCTGTTGCTTATCTTTTTTATGGTGTCAACAACTTTTGACCGTCATGCAAAGTTGAAAGTATCGTTACCAGAAGCTTCAACAAAAGCAACGCAGCAACAAAATGATTCACTGATTTTATCCATTGATGCCAAAGGTAATTATTTCTTAAATGATCGTCAGATTGTTAATCAGCAACTGGATACATTAAAACAGGCAATACTAAAAATCATGAGTGAAAAAAATATTAATATAAAAAATGCTTCTCTGGTATTAAGAGCCGATGCCAATACCCCGCATCAGTCTGTGGTTAGAGCAATGGATGCCGCTTCACAAATTGGTTTAACTAAATTGTCTATTGCCACAGTAGAAAGTAAATAATATGGGCACCTCTAAAAATCACCTTTTTGCCCGATTTCGGCGTTTGATGAATTTCTGCGATCCGGGGCCGTGTACCGGTAAATGCCTTATACACTGTGGTTCTCAAAATCCATCCGCCTTGAACTCGAACAAAAATCTTGGTTTTTAGAGATACCCATATTGTTTTCCAGTTTTCCATATAAAGATGTCATCAAAAAATAATAAGAAAAATAGTAATGAAACTAGCGGTCATATAAGCGGCGATGTAAGTGGTCTGACTCTTTACCGCCGATTATTGTCTTATGCCTTGATTTACAAGGGCATCATTGTACTCGCCGTCATTGGCATGATATTTGTCGCGGCTGCCTCGACCGCTTTTGCCGCCTTAATGAAGCCGTTGATGGACGGCAGTTTTGTTGAGCGTGATGCAGAAACCATTAAATGGATCCCGCTAATGATTATTGGCATTTTCCTGATACGGGTGGTCGCTGCCTTTGTCGCCAGTTATGGTATGAGTGTGATTGGTCGTAATGTGATACGTGAATTGCGCTTCGAAATGTTTCATCGTCTGATATCTTTACCCAAATCATTTTATGATCAGGCTACCACAGGTGAACTGATCTCAAAGTTCTCTTTTGATGTCGAGCAAGTGGCCAATGCAACCACCACCGCGATTACAGTTTTAATTCGTGATAGTTTAACCGTGTTAGGGCTTGTTGCCTGGATGTTCTACCTAAATGTTAAGTTGGCACTAATTTTTATAACTGTAGCGCCGATTGTGGCGTTTCTTGTTGTTATTATCTCAAAACGTTTTCGTCGTATTAGTAAAAATATTCAACACAGTATGGGCAATGTTTCTCGCATTATAGAAGAAAC
>JAFLJY010000054.1 GCA_022712755.1 Gammaproteobacteria bacterium | reverse complement strand
GATTTTTACCGCATCGTTATCCTATGTTGCTCGTTGATAGAGTACTGGAATGCGTGCCGGGCGAAACCATAACAGCAATAAAAAATGTTTCAGTCAATGAACCGCATTTTACCGGGCATTTTCCACAGGAACCAATAATGCCAGGTGTTTTAATTATTGAAGCACTGGCACAGACAACGGGATTATTAGGTTTTCGTACCATGAGTGAAGAACCCAGTGATGATATTCTGTACATGCTGGTAGGTGTTGATGGTGTGCGCTTTAAGCGACAGGTTGTGCCGGGTGATCAGCTAATGTTAAAAGCTAAAATTGAACGCCGCTCAAAAATTATCTGGAAGTTTTCCTGTGAAGCCACGGTAAATGGTGAGTTATGCACAGCAGCTAATTTGTTGTGTGCAGCATCGCCAAAAGACAAGTAAATAAACAAACAAAAAACTTTTTATCCGCAGATGAACACAGATGAACACAGATGTTTTTTAGTTTCCGCCTGCGGCGAAACTAATAATACAAGAAAATTGCTCCTGCATTTTCTATATACCGTCCATCCATGGACATAAAATGCTTGTATTTGTGTTCATCTGCGTTGACGTGCATGGACGCACTAATGTCGTGGGCGCATGGAGCGCAGGAGCGACCATCTGTGGAAAAAACCTTGTTCTTTTGTAACTGCTTAACGAGTAGTTAAATATGCTGAGTACTTAATAATGATTCATCCACAGGCAATAATTGATTCATCTGCAAAAATTGCTGGTGATGTCAGCATTGGACCCTTTACGGTTATTGGGGCAAATGTCGAAATCGGTTCAGGTACGGAGATTTCATCACATGTTGTGATAAACGGACCAACAAAAATAGGCAAGGGCAACAGGGTTTTTCAGTTTGCTTCGGTAGGAGAAAAGCCACAGGATCTCAAGTTTAGTGATGAACCTACAGAATTGCATATTGGTGATAGAAATACGATTCGTGAATATGTCACCTTGCATCGTGGCACGCCAGGTGGTGGTGGCGTGACACGTATCGGAAACGATAATTTTTTCATGGCAAGCAGTCACGTTGCTCACGATTGTGTTATTGGCAACAACATTATTATGGCTAATGCAACAGCACTGGCTGGTCATGTCATTGTTGAAGACCATGTAATACTGGGTGGTTATACAACAGTGCATCAATTTACCCGAATTGGCGTACATGCCTTCACCGGTTTTTCTACAGCAATAGATCGTGATGTCCTTCCCTTTTTTACTGTTGCAGGTAACAGGGCGCGCGCCATTGGCATAAATAAAGAAGGTTTAAAAAGGCGTGGCTTTTCACCTGAAACGATTCGTGCGCTTCAGGATGCTTTTAAATTACTGATTAAATCCAGTTGCTCGCACAAAGTTGCACTGGAGAAAGTTGAAGAGATTGCCGGGCAGGATGAAAATGTTCGACTAATGCTGGATTTTCTTGATGCTAGCGAGCGTGGCTGGATTCGTTAGTTTTTTTCTACGCTGCATGTGGATTAGTCGAGTGGGTACACTTTCATCAGTCACTGACCTCTTTAAGCGCGCTAATATTAAAGTCATTCCCATATTTTTTCTCTGACTTTGTGAAACAGTTAGTAAGTTAAACTGTGATATATACAGGTTTAACCACAGAGAATAAATTGAACCCCATCCTTTTTAACAATCGATACGTAACATTAGGAAAAACGTTTTTCGTAAAGACCAGCCCATCACCCGTAGCCAATCCTGCATTAATTAAATTCAATGACAGCCTTGCCGAATCGCTGGGATTATCTGTTGCCAATCTAAATTCAGCAGAGGGTGCTGAAATTTTTTCAGGTAATCGCATTCCAGAGGGTGCAGAGCCATTGGCGATGGCTTATGCGGGTCACCAATTTGGTGGTTTTAACCCGCAGTTGGGCGATGGTCGTGCGATTTTATTAGGCGAGATTGATGTTTCCAACGATGGCTCCTTTGCGATGCAATTAAAAGGTTCCGGGCGCACAGTTTATTCTCGAGATGGAGACGGACGCGCTGCTCTGGGTCCGGTACTTCGTGAATATTTAGTCAGTGAGGCGATGGCAAAACTGCGTGTGCCAACGACGCGTGCATTAGCAGTAGTGACAACAGGTGAGCAAGTGGCGAGAGAACGATTGCTTCCTGGTGGTATTATTACACGCATTGCAACAAGCTTTATCCGTGTCGGTACGTTCCAGTATTTTTCGGCAAGAGGTGATGTCGCAGCAATACAGAAGCTGGCTGATTTTGTCATCGAGCGGAACTATCCGCAGACACATGAGGCAGAAAATCCTTATGTGGCGTTATTAAAGGCAGTAGTTGAACGTCAGGCGGCATTGATTGCACAATGGATGCAACTGGGTTTTATTCATGGTGTAATGAATACCGACAATATGTCCATCGCTGGCGAAACCATTGATTATGGGCCATGTGCGTTTATGGATGACTATGATCAAAGTCGGGTATTCAGCTCCATTGATCGCCACGGGCGTTATGCATACAGTAATCAACCATCCATCGGGCTGTGGAATTTAACACGACTGGCAGAAGTATTGTTGCCGCTGCTGTCAGAGGACACCGAAGTAGCGGTTGAGGTGGCGCAGGACGTTTTAAAAACCTATGTTGAGTCTTATCAAAATCATTGGCTAACTGGAATGCGAGTAAAATGTGGTTTGTTATCGCACCCTGATAAATTAAAGCAGGATAAAACCAAACAGGATGAAGCGCTTATTGAGGAATTATTCAATATAATGGCAGCGAACAATGCCGATTTTACGCTAACGTTTTTCCACCTTTCGCGGCTACCTGCACAAACCGTTACACAAGCCGCAGCACAAGCATCAGATCATGACAGCGACTGTCGAAACCTGTTTGATAACCCGGAGCAGTTTGATAACTGGGTCATTAAATGGCGCAAACGTCTAGCAGAAGAGAGACAAAACGATGAAGAACGTCAGATAAAAATGCAGGCGGTAAACCCGGTTTATATCCCTCGCAATCATCAGATCGAAGCTGCGATAAGAGCGGCAGAAGATCATAACGACTTTTCAGTGTTTCATGATTTACATGAGGTGTTGCAGAATCCGTATGTGCAACAGCAAGGAAAGGATCGTTACATGCGTCCCCCTGAACCCGATGAAGTGGTTACACAAACATTTTGTGGTACGTGAACGGGTGCGTTATTGGAAGACTGCATACAGTGATGTAGGGTGGTTAGCCCCGTTGTCATTTC
>JAFLJY010000053.1 GCA_022712755.1 Gammaproteobacteria bacterium | reverse complement strand
GCTAACCGGCATAACCGCTGCGGTGGTTGGCGTTATTCTTAATCTTGCCACCTTCTTTGCTTACCATGTGCTGTGGCCGCAAGGTTTTGATGGTAATTTTGAATGGTTTTCGGCGTTGATTGGCGGCGCAGCATTTATTGCATTATTTAGATATAACGTGGGTATTGTTACCGTGATTGCGGCCTGTGCTGCTGTTGGTTTAGGTTATTCTTTGCTTATTTAAGGAATACCTGGTTACGGTCAGTAACGGAAGTTATAAGTTGTATGTTGTATGTATTAAGTTACTTACCTGTGGTTAAAATAAGCTTTTGTTTTTTTAGCGCTATTCGTGGAGCAGTGGCACACGGATGTGCCGTTATGTCCATGGATGGACGGTATTTCGCAAAGAGCCAGGAAGGCGGTGCGATTTTCGAGCCAGTAGTAGCACATATATGTGCTGTTAACCTGCCTGCAGCAGGCAGGCGAACCAAAGGATGGAGAGGATGGATTAACGTTTTTAACTTATAACTTCCGTGCCATATCAAGCCCGGGCTAATACACTTAATCAGAGGCTCCTTAAATACCAAAGGCATCCATAGTCCAGCTAGCGCCACCCACTATTGCTTCTGGATGTTGTTGATGGACATGGTTTTCAATTTCAGCAACACGATAAAGTGAAACATCGACCATTAGCAATATTTCGCCGTGCGCTAAAGCATCTGTGAATTCGGTCAGATGTACATCCGGTATGCGTACCACAAATTGTTGGCCGGCAAAAAAAGTGATGAGCATTATCGCCAGAGCAAAACCTGACCAGAACCATTCTGCTGTTGCCAGGCTGGCAATCAATAAAATTAATGCGACTGCAAATAGCAGCAAGTTTGCATTCCATAGAAATCGTTCAACACGAAATGCAGTATCTTTTTTCTGCCGCTCTGTGGCTTCGGGTAAACTGCTGAGTTTGACTCCACGAGCAATGGCATGCATGTGCCGTTCAGGGATATTTTTTTTAATTAATTGATCCACCGCACGCTGTGCGTGGTTTTCATCGGGGAACAAAAAGAATAGTCGTCTCAACATGACGCACCTCCCAAGCTACGTTTTTCAAGGGTGCTGACTCTAGAGCTGCATGCCCACGTGGGTAAATAAGCCAGATTAACTAATTGATACTTATAAGAATAAGAATCCAGCGACCGATGTCAACACTTAAACGTGTTGAATAAAACCAGCCTTAAGCGTATCTTTAATCAGAATGTTATTGTATTCCTTTGAAATTGCTAAGTTAACTACTGATATGCTAATAAAAGCAGGGCGTAATATTTAGATGGTTTTTTTAATGAAAGATGAGATGTTGGCTTTTATGCCGGGCGAGCAGATTGATATTGTGGAATGATGACCTGATGACGTTGCAACAAAAAAGACTAATTTGGAGAACGGCATTTTTTATGTTGTTCCTGCTGGCGCCTATACTGGATATTTTTCGCTTTGATTTAAACCAGAATTATTTCATTATATTGTGGCAGCCGTGGCAATTAGGTATTGATGCTTCTCAGTCAGCAATAGAATTATTCTGGAATGTGTCAACGCGATTCCTGTTACCAATTGTTACTGTTGTCGGCATTGGAATGTTTATTTCATGGAAGTGGGGCAGGCTCTATTGTGGCTGGCTTTGCCCGCACTTTTCGGTAGTTGAAATGATTAATTCTCTGATGCGCAGAGCATCCGGCAAACTCTCAATCTGGGATAAAGAGCCATTACCCGAAAAACAGCAGGACGGCACTGTGATAAAAACCAGTAAGCTGTGGTGGATAGCTACGGCGTTTACGGTTTTGTTATTTTCCTTTGTCTGGGCGGTTGTGTTGCTGACATATCTGTTACCGCCACAAGAAATATATAGCAATTTATTTAATGCCGCGCTGACTCGAAATCAGTTACTGTTTATTTCTGTTGCCACATTCCTGCTGGTTGCCGAGTTTACTTTTGCACGTCATCTATTTTGCCGTTTTGGCTGCGCGGTTGGTCTGTTCCAGAGCCTGGTATGGATGGCGAACAAGGATGCCATGGTGGTAGGTTTTGACCGTAAGCGAGCAGTATTATGTGCAGAGTGTGATAAATCCTGTGAACATGCCTGCCCCATGCGTTTAAAACCACGCAGTTTGAAGCGCAACATGTTTACCTGTACCCAATGTATGCAATGCATACAGGCCTGTGAGAAGGTGCAGCAGAATAATTCCGGTCTTTCATTATTAAAAATGTTAGATCAGCACTGTGCTCATGATACTTCAGACCGCGGTTTTGGTTACCGCCCGAATGTGCCTAATGGCTGTTTTAGTGTTGAAAACCAGAGTCGAAAGTGTTGTGAGCCTGAAAAGTAGAATGCCTGGCTACGATAAATGCGGTGTTTGCGTGACACCGGCACATTGTGGTTGGTGGTTAACAAGTATTATTATTTTGTCTGAAAAGGCACGAAAGTTAACGCAAATAAAAAGCAATATAATGTTTTCGCGTGCCCTTGTAGGCTGACATAAGGCTTTGCCGTTGCCTGCCAGGCTATCGCTTAAGTAGGCATACAAGGTTATGAAGAAGAAAAACAAAATGTTTGTATTTGCGTTTTTTTGCGTGTATTTGCGGAAAAATTATTAATTCATAAGCCCGGCAATTGTTGATGTTGTTTAGTGCGTTTTCTCAATCAGGGCATAAGCTGAGTGGTTATGAATTGACTCAAAGTTTTCTGATTCTACGGTGTAGGCGAGGATACGTTCATCAATGTTTAATTGATGGGCAATGTCGCGCACCATGTCTTCGACAAATTTCGGATTATCGTAGGCGCGTTCGGTAACAATTTTTTCGTCCGGGCGTTTTAACAGGCCGTATAATTCACAGGAAGCCTGGGCTTCAACCAGGTCTATGATTTCTTCTACCCAGATAAAATCTTCGGTTTCGACATTAACGGTGACGTGAGAGCGTTGATTGTGGGCACCTCGATCGGATATTTTTTTCGAGCAAGGACATAAACTGGTAACCGGTACGACTACTTTTATGTTGATTATGTTTTCATTGTTTCTACGTTCGCCAATAAAAGTCACTTCGTAGTCCAGTAAGCTTTTCACCCCGGATGCGGGGGCGGTCTTGTTGATAAAGAAATGAAAGCTCATTTCGATATGACCAACCTCGGCATCCAGCAGGCTGGTCATTTCTGTTAACATGATTTTGAATGAGTCAACGGTAATTTCCCAGTCGTGATTGTTGAGAATTTCAACAAAACGTGACATGTGGGTGCCTTTGAAATTATGTGGCAAATCAACATACATATTAAAATTGGCGATGGTATGCTGAATATGTCCGGTGCGGTCTTTTACCTGTACTGGATGGCGAATATCCTTGATGCCTACTTTATTAATGGCAATCGCACGAGTGTCCTCACTGCTCTGTACATCGGGTAAGGTGCTTGTGGTTTTGGGCTGTTTAAGGACATTGCTCATTATTCATTCTCTTTACTAATTTCATTGTAACGACTTAAAAAGTCCATGCAGGGCTGGACTTTTTAAGTCGTTACATTTGTTCACTGTAACGAACGCAGGCGCGTTCTGTTTCCCAAAGTGTAAGCGCAGTGACTTTAATATGGTCACTGTTTATACGGGCAGATATGGCTTTGTACATGTACGATGCGATGTTTTCTGCCGTTGGGTTAATTGTTTTAAATGGTTCAAGGTCATTTAGATAACGGTGGTCGAGTTCGTCACCCACTTCATTGGCGGCCTGTTTCATTACTTTGAAATCAATCGCCATGCCGACATCATCAAGCCGGGTAGCAACTGCTTCCAGCTCAACTTTCCAGTTGTGACCGTGCATACGGCTGCATGCGCCGGGATAATCCCGCAAGGTATGCGCTGAAGCAAATTCAGTCACCACTTTTAGTTGGTAGCATGCTGTCATTAAAGTACGGTCATCAAAGATATGTTTTTTTGAAGTGTCATCAAAGATATGTTTTTTTGAAGTGCTTATATAATAATCTAGAATAATAATCTAGAATAATACTTGAGTAAAACAGTAGGGATTTTATCCTTTTTTTACTATATAAGCAATTCTCTAACTCGCTTTTGAATGGTCTGCAGTAGTCCGGATTTGTCTAGATGCCAGTCTGCGAGCAGCTCATCAGTCTGACCATGGTTGATTAACTCGTCAGGAAAACCAATGTGCAGTATGTTTATGGGTGACGGGCTTAATAATGGATGTTGTGCATTGATGTACTCACTAACTGCGCTACCAGCACCGCCTGCGATGGCATTATCTTCGATGGTGACAAGCAAATCGTGCTGCTTGATGGCAGCGTCTATGGTTTTTGTGTCCAGCGGCTTGACGAAACGCATGCTGTAAACGCTTGCATTGAGTTCTTCAGCGACTTCCATTGCGGTGGCTAATAAAGTGCCAAAAACCAGCAGTGCAATCCTGTTTCCTTTTCTACCAGCACCCTGCCTTTTTTGTTCCGCCTGACCAAACGGTAGCGCTTCAAGTTTATCTGATTGCTTTAGACCGGTTGCTGGACCACGGGGATAGCGTACCGCACTGGGGCCATCGTGCAAAAATGCGGTGGTTAATAAGCCGCGGCATTCAGCCTCGTCGGCAGGTGTCATTACCACCATGTTTGGAATGCAACGTAAAAAACTGATGTCATAAGCACCGGTGTGGGTGTGGCCGTCAGCACCGACAATACCGGCACGATCAATGGCAAATACCACCGGTAAATTCTGCATGGCAACATCGTGAATCAGCTGGTCATAAGCGCGTTGCAGGAAGGTCGAGTAAATGGCAACCACCGGTTTTAAACCATCACAGGCCATGCCTGCAGCCAGCGTTACTGCGTGTTGCTCGGCAATACCAACATCAAAATAACGTTGTGGAAACTGTTCGGAGAATTCAACCAGTCCGGAACCTTCCCGCATTGCCGGGGTGATGGCGACCAGTCGTTCATCCTGTGTTGCCATGTCACACAACCACTGTCCAAAAATTTCAGTGTAACTGGGTGGTTTGCTGGTTTTGTTTGCTGAAGCTGCATCTGCGGATGTTGTGGTATTGGTGGCTATGCCTGTGCTCAAATCAAATGCGCTGACCCCGTGGTATTTAACCGGGGCAGCTTCAGCCGGAAAGTAACCTTTGCCTTTTAGCGTTCTAATATGCAGTAGCCTGGGTCCGGTTTGATGATTGATGTTTTTTAATACGGGAATCAGCGTGTCCAGATCATGGCCGTCAACTGGCCCAAAATAATGAAAACCCAGTTCTTCAAAAAGGGTGCCCGGTGCCACCATGCCTTTGACATGTTCTTCGGTACGCCGTGCCAGCTCCAGTGCGGGCGGGATGTTCTCCAGTACCTTTTTGCCGCCTTCGCGTAAGGTGGAAAACAGGTCGCCGGATAAAAGTCGGGTAAGGTGGTTGGATAGTGCGCCAACATTGGGCGAAATCGACATGTCATTGTCATTGAGTATGACCAGCAGATTAGCATCCGTGTCACCGGCATGGTTGAGTGCTTCAAATGCCATGCCGGCGGTCATCGCACCGTCTCCAATGATGGCAACACAATGACGGTTTTTACCGAGTTGTCTGGCAGCAATGCTCATGCCCAGTGCGGCGGCAATCGAGGTACTGGAATGCCCGGTACCAAAGGCATCATATTCACTTTCTTCACGTTTGGGAAAACCGGCAATGCCGCCTTTTTGGCGCAAACCGACCATTTTTTCGCGACGGCCAGTGAGGATTTTATGCGGGTAGGTTTGATGGCCTACATCCCATATCAGGCGGTCGTAGGGTGTATTAAACACGTAATGCAATGCCACGGTGAGTTCGATGGTACCCAGGCCAGCAGATAAATGACCACCGGTTGAAGATACGCTCTCCAGCAAAAATTCACGTAACTGACGCGACAGCTCTTTTAGTTGCAGGCGGCTGAGCTCGCGCACGTCTGCGGGTGAGTTTATCGACTCCAGTAGTGACCGGTTTGCTTTAGTTGATGTCATGGGTTATAGACATGAGTTGATGTCATGTGATGTAGACATGAGCCAGATAGTATATTTATGGTGCATGATTTGATCAGAGTTTCCTTAATCTGTTAATCGTTTTATGGTCTTTTTATTAAAACTGACGCTCAACAATATAAGCGGATAATAGACGCAAACTGTCTGCT
>JAFLJY010000052.1 GCA_022712755.1 Gammaproteobacteria bacterium | reverse complement strand
AACATCAATATTTGAATCTGGACGCGCTGTTATTTCTGTTATTTCCTTTTCGGTTTCTTTTTCCCGCGTTTGATAAAGACTTAGTTGTCCACTCACCCCGGCAAATCTGTCTTGCGCCTGATGATTATCATTTTTGATATCACCTAGTCTTGTCTCTACCTGTGACTGGTTAGTAATAAATTGAGCTTCCAGAAGCTGATCATTTAAGCCAAGGGCACGAGCATCGGCCTGATAACTTGATGAGCGGTTGACGACTGTCGATAGCTGATCCGTTACTGTCTTTAACTCATTTTTTAAGGCTTCAATACGACCGCCACCGGCTTTAATATAATCTTCATGGCGTTGCTCTGCCAATAAATCAGCTTCTGATTCCCGCTCAGTAAGCTGCTTAATTAACAGTGATAAGTCCTTCAGTGCCAACTGCAAACCGGCTATTTTTTTATTCAACAACTGGTAGCCAAGCTCGCCAAAATAAGCAGCCAAACCATCGCGTTCACTCATCAGGTGGCTCAATGCTTTTTCGGCCTGTTTCAGGCCCTGCTCCAGTTCTGGCAATTTACTCAAGTGCTGTTTTTGCTCTCTTGCATCGATAAGCTGATTATGGGTTGCAACAAGATCAGAAAACTCATCGACTACCTTCCTTGCATCATCTTTTACAGTACTGGGTTCTAAAACCAGTTCTCTGATCAGACCGGTAAGATCATCGATTTTTTTCAATCCCAATGCACGCGATAGCAGCGCCGGAGCATTTCTGTTATCCATATACAGGCGTTTTCGATACAGCTCCTGATAGTCTGAAAAACGATCATCACAGTTTGTGATGGCCGGGTCATTTCTTAACCACTGTTTCAGAGATCGGGCATTACCCTCGCCAAAGGCATCGAGTAATTCTTTAAGCAAAAGATTACGTTTTGCAATGACATAAACACGTTTAACATCGGATAAGGCATTGCTAGACTGTGTGGTCCAAAAGAGTGCCGCCAGGGTAATACAGGAACCATCGTCAGCTCGATAAAGCGCACGCAAACCAGTGACCACTGAACCTTCCCGCTTGCTTTTTACCCGTGTGCCACTACCATCGTGCACCGATCCAAAACTACCGCGCATATAAGAAAGCAGTGTTCTATCGGAACGATCTCCCTGTGCGGCCGCCACATTAAACGTTGCCCGGCCCGCGGGCAATAACAGTGCCATTAAACCATCGATCAATGTGGATTTACCGGAACCATTATCGCCTGTTATCAGGGTACCAAAAGGATCGATGGCCGCTGTATGCAAGCCGTTAAATGATCCCCAGTTAAAAATGGATAGCTTTGCCAGTCGAATCTGACCTACCCTAAACAGGGAATCATCTATTACCGATTCATTCGATGAAGAACTTATGCTATTCATTATCGTCACTTTGTTGGTTTACGTTAAGCGTTGCTTCATCCGGTGAGTTCATATTTAACCCGGCTTCATTAGCAAGACCTTGATACTCTTCCAGCATCTTTTCCAGAAACTCAGCATTGACCACGTAACGAATAATCGGTGTTATTTCAAGTCGATCATTACTGCCCCGAACCTTTGTCAATAAACGTTTTTCGATCATTTTGTTTAGTGCGGCGACTAACTTGCGACGGTCAGATTTCATGCTATTGGTTAGCGGCAGGAACGGCGTAAGATTTGCCTCAATGCGTTCAATATCAATAATAATGCGCTGCTCCCCGGTACTTTCACGTTCCTGATAATGTTTTCGTAGTACCAGTAATAATAAGGTATCGTAAAGTGAAAGTGTTCTGTGGGTGATTAAGGACACGGCATCAAGATCCACATCATCGCTTTCATCTTTCTGAGAGACAAATGCGACACCTTTTATTTCATCCAGCACGAGTTTTAAATACACGTCCGCCAGATGGTTTCGAACAGCGGACTGGTATCGACAAATGGCGTCAAAAAGCTTGCCTTTTTGAGAAGCTAAAATAACCCCGTATTTAAGCAAACTAACTAGCGCACGCCTTGCTTCTGGTGGCATTTTTCCATTTTCAACAGCAGGCGCAGTTTCAAAATCAGCTTCATTTTTGCTCGACAGGGGCGCAGCGGATACATCCATTTCTTTATCATCGTTTATCGGCGGCGACTGCTTCTGATTAACCTTGCCCTGATTAACCGGCTCCTGATTAAATTGAGTCTGTCGAAGCCGGTCAAATAAGTCCGTTGTTCCGGGGACAGAATCAGTGTTATCACTTTCATTCTGGCTCATATCACCATCTCTTCTATATCATCAGGAAACAGATCTGCAGTTAACAAATATTTTGGTATTGACGCTTTGATGCGAATACCCTGTTTATCCAGAATTTCCAATTCTTCTTTATCCGCCAGCGTGGTTGCGCCAACCGATTTTGCCACACGCAAATAAGCCACCAGTTCTTCCAGCCCTGATTCCATAGGGTGTTTTGAAACCACTGAGGCAATTGTCATTGGACCTGCACGACGCAGTGTATCGCGAATTCGATAAGCCACTTCCTTAACTTGAACGGCATCGAGACAATCCAGCATCTCGATACTCGGACTGCGGGAGTTGATTTTTTCTTCAACGCCGGAAGTGTCCAGTTTCTCATCGGGATTTTTCAGGCGCATCGTTTGCGGCGAGGTAATCTGGATATTTCCAACCGGTAAAAACAAAGTGGTCGATTTCTTGAGTTCACTTGCAAAATCCGGGGCCGCTTCTTTTAACTCAACGGTCAGTCGCTCCAGCTGGTTTAACAATTTATCCACCGCGTGGTTTTCAGATGCGGCACCACTTTCGATATAAGCTCTAAGACTTTCTTCCGTTCTTCGTCTGATTTTAAACACCCGGTCACTCTCACTATTTAGTTCCTGCATAAGCCGATTTAGAAACCGCTGCTGCAGATGCGTTAATTGCTCCGCAACCGGTTGGCTCAAGATACTACGCAGTTGGTCTTTAAATTCAGTTGACCTGTTCTGATCACATAAAAGCTGAAAAAATCCCTCAAAGGCACTTCCCGCATCGCTGTTAGCCAATAGCGCTTCCTTCTCCATGACAGATAACAGAATATCCCCACGCCTGGCATCACTTTCAATCATCTGTACACGAATATCCTGATCCAGCTCGCGGATTTCATCCTCAACCCGGCGAAAGTCACCTGTTAGCACAGAAGCCAACTGATAAATTTCTCTCATCCGTTCACATTGCTGAGCCTCTGACAGCTCAGTGACAACCCCCGCATTCAATGCATCTATTTCCCGCTGAATCTCGGCTTTGCGATATTCAAGCAGGCTAAGGCGTTCATCCGGGTTGGGACTAATCGCCACGGCAAAATCACGCACCGCTTCCTGAACAATTCTAAGATGTGATGCTGTTGTACCGGTTCCTCTTTGATCCAGACCCTGACTAAACCTCAGTGCCACTTCACTGGCATCGGTTTTGGTTAATTGATCATCCATCTCACGTAACCATCCTGCACGAATCCACTGATTCAGGTAAGACCCTGCTCCGGTTTCAGTCTCCCATATGCCTGACTCACGACATCGCTCTAACTCAGCATCCAGGGCTATGCGGGCACGACCAAAAGGTACTTCACTCTCATCAGAAAACATGTCTGAAATGAAGGCCAATATCACAGGTGCATTGTCTGCACGAAGTAACTTCCAGGACGCACTTTCCTGAAATAAACGCCGGTATTTTGCCTGGAACCCCTGGAAATTCATCTTACTCCTCCCCCAATGATAGCGACTGGATAGCTAAGGAATTTCTGAGCAAGTCTATGTGAGAAATTGCTGAAAAGAAAGGCATCGGTAACAGCCATATCAATCGTATAGAAAATCTTACAACAGCGGTGATTGGGTAATTAAGAACGCCCCCTAGAATTACCTATAGTTTCCAAATATTTATCGTGTTTCTATGTAGAAACCAAAAACAATACAAACATTGACAATCTTTGTATTGCGTGTCATATTTAATTCGGCATAAACTGAATTTAGAGACGACCATGCACATCTCCCTTACCACAGAACTGGAAAACCGCATCAAATCTAAAGTCGAGAGTGGCTTATATAACAATGCAAGTGAAGTTATTCGTGAAGCATTGCGCTTCATGGATACCCACGAAGACTGGATTCATGAGATCAAACTCGCCCATCTTCGCGAACAACTTAAAGTGGGCATCAATCAATTAGGTCGCGGCGATGGCATTCGCATTGAATCAAAAGCAGCTTTGGATAGCCTGTTTGATAATATCAAGAAATAAGTACCGCCAATGCGTTCTCACAAACTAATTATTTCGCAAATAGCACGAGATGATCTGAAAAATATTTACCAGTTCGGCATACATAACTGGGGAAAAACGCAAGCCTCAAACTATCTCGACACTCTCAAAGCACAATTCTGGATGTTAACAGACCAGCCCGAGATGGGCATTGAGCGCGAAGAACTTCTCCCTACTATACGCAGCTTCCCCGTGGAGAGTCATGTGATTTTTTATCGACCAGGAGTTGAACAGATAGAAATCATTCGAGTTCTTCATGGTAGACAAGACCCCAGGCATCACATCAAACTACTTTATCAGCAACGAAAATCAAACAAATAAAGCGCCACCACCTATAAACAAAATCAATGACCCATTCAAAATACAAACTTGCATCAATAGACAAAAAGCAAATTGCCGTAGCCGCTCGTAAAGCATTGATGGCAGCGGATGCGCATTATTATTCCTGGCCAATGGAAAAACAGGAACACTTTCGTACAACTATGGCTAAAGTTTCTTGCGATAGAGTGCGGCGTGTCTTACTTGACAGTTTGCTGGGCATTAAATGCAGCAAGGAAGAAGTCGATGAGGTATGGAACGACCTCCCCCTGGAAAAAGTGAATATGCTTAACTGGGCCAGCCTGCTTACAGAAGGTATAGGGGAAGACTTTATCTACCTCAATGAGTCATTGGCGGAAAACAAAAGCCTGCTGGACTTCACCACCCTTTACGATTATGACTACGGCGACCACCTGTTTCAGGAAGAGGCAAGACACCAGGATATTCCAAACTATGAAGACGCAGATTATTACGCTTATCGGCATCCCTCCTGGGTCAGGCTGCTTATTGATGAGCGATTTTATTATGCCACTTTCACCTCACTTGCTACTTACTTTAGCGATGAAATTGAAACGGCAGGTGATAGCATAATTGATCAGTTAATCCCCCATGAATATGTTGATGGTAAAAACAATGGCAAGCCAGAGGAAGGCGGATTTCTTTTGGATATGAAACTTGATGCAGGCGGTCAGGAAGGCCAGCTGGATGAACTAAAAAGTCGCTGGTATGCCTATTTGCAGGAACGCTGGCTAACACTCAGCAAAATCCATGCTAAAAGTCCTGCCACAGTTTACACTCAAAATCAGGATTGGGATGATGATCCTCACCGTTTTTTTATTTTTAACAACGAAGCCGCGCTAAAGAAAATACGATGGCGGCACTTTTTGTCTGATTGCAAAGCACTAATAGAGAACTTTTCTATGGTGACGGAGCAACTTGAACAGGAGATTAACAGTGCAAAGGTTTTTTTAACTGAAAATCATCAGGATATTCTGGCTAATTTTGATCCCAGCATTGTCAAATTTCGCAAAAAGAGAAAGATTATAATGACAGCCGGAGCACTGGATGATCTGAATAAGTCGCGATAAAAAATCAAAAGCATTAGTCCGCGAAGGTAGCTCCTGCGCCACTGCTCAAATCTGACACTGCCTATCAGATAAAGCCCAAACTTATACAAATTATGTGTAAAGTCAAAACCAGCGAAACAATTTTTCGCTTAATTGCTCCTGGCTAAAAGGTTTACTGAGATAATCATCCATGCCAGCATCCATGCATTTTTGTTTGTAGTCGCTCATAGCATTAGCCGTTAACGCTATTATGGGTATCCGCTTACCGGTTAATTTTTCACGATGCCTAATTTCCGCCGTTGCCTGCAATCCATCAATTTCTGGCATTTTGCAATTCATTAAAACAAGGTTATAACTCGCCCGGTTCATCGAATCTAATAATTCTTTACCATTTGTAACAATATCGACTTTACATCCAATCGACTCTAGCATTTCAGTGATTATTTCCTGGCTTAACGGGTCATCTTCAGCCAACAAAATATTTACGGATAATTTTTCGTTTTTTGCATTACCGATTTTTTTTGTCATTACATTAATTTCCATTAAATCTTCTATAACAAAAATATTAAGGGAAAATTAAGCAAATTAATTGACTAGCAACGTCAATCGTTTGACAAAAAACGGGGAATCGTCCAGCATAAATATACTAACGATGTTGAACAACTATTCTGGCACAACTCTTTTTACCCCGGATGATTATCCAGGGAAGATGCTACGAACTTACTACGAAATAGTTAATTATTACAATGATATAAACTGTATAGTTAATCTAAAATATTATGTATCACGCGCTTTAAATTAACTAGCCCAAATAGAATCTAAGGCGTTAACTTAATCTGAAACACTTCCCCAATTGCATCAATGGTTTTCGGACTATCCCACTCACGTGAGCCACGAACTTTTTTTAATACACGGCCATTAGCGTCTACCAAAATAGTCAGTGGAATGGTATTTGCACCCAGCATGTTTTCCAGCAACAGCTTGTGATCGAGAAAATTCTCAAAGGTGGTTTCTGTCTGTTCGAGGAAAAGCTCTGCTTTATTACGGTAATCGTCTGTCGAAATACCGATAACGTTAAATTCTTTCCCATTATACCGCTGCGCAAGCCGCTCCAGCGAACCCATCTCAGCCCGACAGGGGCCGCACCAACTCGCCCAGACATTAACGATCAGTGGCTTGCCCTTAAAATCAGAAAACGTTTTTGTTTTCCCGTTAAGTCCATCCAGCGTTGCTTCGCGCAGGTAACCTCCAACTTGAACCTCACCGGGAGAGCCTGCGAATTTGCTTGTGATGGGTTTGGGTTTGAGCTTCTGCTGCTGTTGCTGTTTGATTTGGCCGGATGTTGAAGCAATGGTGGATGTTTCTTTATCAGTAATATAACGCTTTATAAAATAGATGATGGAAAAATCACGCCCTATAACTTTACTGTGAAAGTTTTGCATAGGCATCTCTGTTGAAAAAGCGGTCATGTCACCCTTTTTTAGTTGCGTAACAACAGGTGCTACCGCCCAGACTTTCTCTTTACCGGTGTCAACCTCGGCGTAAGTGTAACCAGCAGCAATGATAACCTCCGTCACTTTACCGTAGATATTTCGAGACTCATTTTGTGTTGCTTCTTTAGTATCTTTCTGTGCCGCATAGACTGCATTTGTTATGCCTACATTAAGCAGGCATAGTGAAAAACAGGTAAACAGTATTTTTGAAAAATGGGTGAGATGCATCATAATGTTTTTACTCTCGGGTTAAATATTATTATCTAAACGTATGAAAAAGATACTGCTAGATTCGAGCCAAAGTGCATAATCCAACTGGGATACAGGCTATAGAGCAGTTTCAGGATCACTATTAACTGTCACTTACTTTCCGTCATCTCGACCACAGGGAGAGATCTTGTTCATCCTTTGGTACGTTAACGGTACCTCCCTGACCACTACTTCTACCGAGGCATAAGATCTCTCCTTATGGTCGAAATGACAACGGGGCT
>JAFLJY010000051.1 GCA_022712755.1 Gammaproteobacteria bacterium | reverse complement strand
GCTAAAGCGCCCTTTTTTGGTTTTTTATTGTAAAATTCGCTGTTATGAAAATATCTTTACCCATCATTATCTTATTGTTATGCGGCCTTACCAGCTCAATTACGGTTGCAGGCGGAATGTATCAGGAGCCTGCTGATTTCATCAATCAGATATTTGATAACAAACCACCAAAAGCCAGGGTGTTGTGGTTAAATAAAGACCTGAAACAACAAATAGTTAAAATACTTGACCATAAATACAAAGGTTTACGGGTACGTTACTGGCAGCAGGACAACAAAACCGCCTGGATACTGGAAGAAATTGGAAAAGAAAAATATATCACGACCGGTTTTGTTATTAATAACAGCAAAATCGAACAGGTCAAAGTACTAGCTTTTAGAGAAAGCCGTGGCTGGGAAGTGCGCTATGACTTTTTTACCGATCAATTTAAACAGGCCAGGCTCAAAGACAATCACCAACTTGATAAAACCATTGCCAATATATCCGGTGCCACACTGTCTGTGCGAGCATTAAAAAAACTGGCAAGAATTGCTTTGTTACTTGATTTGCATGTCCGTCAAAAATAATGAGTCAAAACAATGACCAACCGCAAACCTAATCGCTTTACAGCATTTTTATGGCATCGCCGTATTGGTCTTTTCGCCCTGATTCTGATTATTATTCTTAGCCTTACCGGTATTGCATTAAACCATACTGAAAAATTTAAACTCGATGAAACCTATATCAATACCTCGTGGTTACTTACCTGGTATGGCATCGAACCGGACGGCGAACCGGTTTCCTTTCGTATAAAAAACAGCTCGCAGGATCACGTCATCAGTGCCTGGCAAAAAAAACTTTTTTTTGATAACACGGCCATCACTAATCTTGAACAAACCATGCATGGTGCGATTGGCGCAGAACAGTTCATCGTGGTTGCGTTGGACAATGAAATCATACTGTTATCGTATCAAGGTGAATTAATTGAGCGTATCAACACCAGCATCAGTTTCAGTAACATCCAGCGTCTGGGTATAAAATACAAACGCCCTGTTATCGAAACCAGTGATCCCCTGTACTACATAGCAGACGAACATATTCTGGACTGGGACATCATTGCCAACGAAGGGATTGAATGGACAGAAAAAACCACACTTAATGATATTGAAAGAGAACAATTACTGGTCGCTTATCGCGGCAACGGACTTAAACTGGAACGCATTATTCTTGACTTACACAGTGGTCGTATATTTGGCCAATATGGCATTTACTTTATGGATGCCGCTGCCATTGCTATGCTCTGGTTATCGTTAAGCGGTTTGTGGGTATGGAGCAGTCGCCGGCGAACAATGCGTAAGAAAAAACATTATCAAAAGCATCACAGAAAGTAGCAACCAACTTCAGCCCACAAACACAGAGATTTAAAACCTAAAGAGTTTTTATCCGTATGTATCAGTGTACATCTGCGGATAAAAAATTTTTAAGCCTTTTGACTCTGAATCGAAGGCCACGAATTAATCACCGCCTGCACTAAGGTTGCAAGCGGTATCGCAAAAAATACGCCCCACACGCCCCATAGCCCACCAAAGAAAAGTACAGCGATAATAATGGCTGCAGGGTGTATATTGACCATTTCAGAAAACAATACCGGTACCAGTACGTTACCATCCAAAATCTGCACCAGTAAATAAGCCATCATAAGATACACAAACTCACTGCTGCTGCCCCACTGAAACCAGGCGATCATTGCCACAGGGATGGTGACTGCAACCGCGCCAACATAAGGAATAATAACGGATAGACCAACCAGTAAACTCATGGTCGCGGCATAGTTCATACCCATGAATTTCAGCGGAATAAATGTTGCAATGCTGATAATGATAATTTCCAGCAATTTACCGCGTATATAGTTGCCCATTTTTACATCAACTTCTTTCCACACTGAATAAGCCAGACCACGATCTTCCGGCAAAAAACGTCGAAACCACTGTAAAATTTCTACTTTATCTTTGAGCATAAAAAATACCAGCAATGGCACAATGACCAGATAAAGCAACACCGTAAATACATCCACTGCTGAAGATAACGATACCGTTACCAGTCTCTGTCCAACGCTTATCAGTTCAGATGAAAAGCCAGCCAGCATGTTCTCTATTTCCTGATCGGCAAATAGTGGATACTGTTCAGGAATGGAAAGAATTAATTCCTGAATCTTGCCTAATATTTTGGGGAAATCAGTCACCAGATCTGAAACCTGACTGATAATCAAAGGCACCAGGCCAAATAAAGTCAGTGCTAAAGCGGCAATAAATAAAGCATAACTAATCAGAAATGAAATAAGTCTTGGCACACCAAGTCTGGTGATTCTTTTAACCAGACCTTCAAGAATATAAGCAATGATAACCGCAGCTAAAACTGGTGTGAGAACTGCGCCCAGGTACAATAGCAGTATTAGACCCAGCACCAGAATACTAACAAGCATAATGGCCTGTGGATCGGAAAAATGTTTTTCAAACCAGCTTTTAATTACCTCAATTATCATCTTTGTTGCTCACTACTGTCTTCCTGCACTAGTTTTTCCTGGATTAATTTTTTATAGGCAGCTTCAAACAAAATTTCCATTTCATCGATTACTTCTACCACGTCACGACCCTTCACCATATGGTCTGTCATTAGTGATGAAGCATCAGAAAAAACCGCCATACTTTCAATCATGTGGTAAGTCACTTTAAGACGTTTTATTGCGCCCACCCCCGTTTCCTTTTCAGGGCGTGGAATATCATCCGGCGGCAATATTTCTTTTGATACTGGCTCTGCCTGTGCGTACAAGAAATCTGCGAAGTCTGACAAACTTTTCTTGCGGCTATCATCCATTGCTTCGTAAAGATCGACCAGATCCTGGCTAGTTTTAATTTTATTCATTATTTATTTCTTGTAATAACAGAACAGTAGGCCTGCATAACTACGTTGCAAGCAACGACTACCATGCCTGCAACGTAGTTATGCAGGCCTACGTCTGCTTTTAATTTTATTCATGTGTTGTTTTCTTATGATAACAACAGACTGGCTATAAAGATTTGAAGGCAGACGGCTCAGGCCATTTTTTTACAAAATTCCTGAGCAAAGCCTAACAACTCATCTGCAGCTCGTGATTTAAACTTGTAACGCTGGCGAACAAATGAAAACGGTCGTTCCAGCCTGGGCGATAACTCAACAGCCGTTAACGTACCGAGGCGTAATTCTTTATCAATGCTGGCACGCGAAACAATCGATATACCCATGCCCGCTTCCACTGCACCTTTAATCGCTTCCGGGCTACTTAGCTCAAAACACACATTCAGCAAACTGTTTGGACTTTGTTGTTCTACATAATTAGTAATCGCTTCCTGGGTGCCAGAACCCGTTTCACGACAGATAAACGGGTGACTGATAATATCTCGGACATGCAATGTATTTTGTTTCGCCAACTTATGATTATTGGGCATAATCACTACTAACTGATCAACTCGGCACTGCTCAACAATTAAATTTTTGTTATTGACTGAGCCTTCGACAATGGCTAAATCAACCACATTGTTTTCCACCATGGCAATAATGTCTTCGGAGTTAGACTCCTTCAAACTAATATTCACCTCAGGGTACTTAACTTTAAACTCGCCTATCAGCAATGGCAGCATATATTCAGCAATCGTGGTGCTCGCACCAAGCGATACCCCGCCACTAACATCACCGGTCATCTCAGTAATGCTGTGATTCATTTCGTCATATAACTTTAAAATGCGGTCGGCATAGACATAAACCTGTTTACCCGCTTCAGTAAGTGTTACTTTATTGTGTGTGCGGTCAAATAATCGGGTATTAAACTGATCTTCTAACTGACGTATCTGAAAAGTAACTGCAGGCTGCGTCATATGCAGATGCTCACCTGCTTTTGTAAAATTAAGCAGGCGTGCCACGGTGTAAAATATTTTTAGTCGACGATCGGCCATTATTCCATTAGATAGTATGGTAATTAAAACTAAGACGCTTGCCTAAAACAGCATGCCATAGTTGATTTTATAGTCATTTGCCGCTATTTTAGCACTACGACCATGCAATAGGTAACATACATAATCATGCCCACTAAAGCCTTCATCACCCGTATTCTTACGTTATCAATATGTCTATTTCTGCAAAGCACAGCCTATGCTGAAGTGTACAAATGGGTAGATGAAAAGGGTCAGGTTAACTATAGCGATCACCCCGGCAAGGCAGGTGCAAAGCAAGTCACAATACGTGTTAACGAAACCACTAAACCACGTATCATAAAAAAAGCCGAAGCGGATGAAAACAATTCGAAAGACAAAAATACCGCCAAAGAGTCAGTTAAACTCGAACCGCCAAAGATTTCAAATAAAGAAAAGCGCCGACTCTGCAATGAAGCTAAAAACGACATTGCAGCAATTAGCAGCCGTGGTCGAATGCGCGAAATTAATAAAAAAGGCGAATATATTTATTTATCTGAGCAACAACGCCAGCAACGCCTTTCAGCCGCTAGAAAAAAACAGGCAAAATTTTGCCGCTAATATAAAAAAGCAGACACACCATGCCATTATTAGAAATAACCACCAACACAGCAATTGATAACAGCCAGAGGCTTGCCGAACAGGCATCAAAGTTGACTGCCGATATGCTAAGCAAGCCGGAAAGTTATGTGATGGTAAAAATCCAGCCTGAGCAGACACTGATATTTGCCGGCACGAATGAACCGGCTGCTCATGTTAAATTAAAAAGTCTTGGACTGCCTGAAAACAATACTGCCGTTTTTTCATCAAAGATTTGTTCGTTAATTAATTCAGAACTCCTAATAAACAGCGAACGTATTTACATCGAGTTTGCTAATCCGGAACGCCACATGTGGGGATGGCATGAAAAAACGTTTTAATCTGCCTGTGACAGGCGGGCATCAAAAATAATAGTGATAAAATAACGACCAATCTTCATCATTAAAAAAATCGTACTGGGTACGCCTGTATACGGCTCGCACTGCATGATTAACCTGAAGATTATATTGCCATTGTATTCGGGTAATTTTTTTATCCAGATCAAAACCAGCCACTGCATCATCTATTTCAACACTCAACATAAGCTGGTTTGCTTTAAAATCAACATGCAGGCCTGCCTGCAAACCCAGCAACAAACTATAACCTTTGGCATAACTTGACGACAGGTTCCACTCGCCCATCAACAAAACAAATGGTTTAAATTTCTGTATTCGAAAACTAAAGCCTGCACCGCCACGACTAATAAAATTTCTGGCGGACTGAGTTTTGCTCATTTGTGTTCGATCCAGCCTGAAATCCAGCATCCACGAAATCGGTTTTAGCCAACGGCTCACAGGACTTAAAGAGGTAGCGTTAAAAAAACGCAAACTTTCAAGCCGCAGCCTGTTACCTTTAAACCATTTTAAATGCACATCAAACACATTAATGGCAGCACCATCAATATATCCCTGTGGCGCATCCAGCAGATCATGAAATGCGGGGCGAAATTTTAGATCCAGATATTGCTGGTTATTTTGTTCACCATAACCTGCTGCCACACGTAATGAATCATGGCCTTTTTCGGGTGACGTTTTTTGAGAATAATGAACACTATTTTCAGATGATTGTGTAGAAACCGGCAACTCACTTATCAACTGCAAGATATTTTGAGCCTTGGGTAAAGTAGACTCGCCATGAAACTGCAAGATAGTATAACTTTGTCTAAGCACTTCCAGCTTATCAACGTCAGAATTTAAAACTTGCAACTGACTACTTATAACGCCCTTCTCACTCGTTATCTCATCAGAAACAATCTCTATAACCAGATTTGAATAGCCGTTATCTTCAGCATTAAAATAATCATTAATCTGTGTAGCAAGTGAAGCACGAAAGCGGTGCGAGCCTATCAGACCTGCACTATCAAGCGCTCGTACAGTATCCACGGGGATGGCGTAAAAAGGAAAATTGCCTTCGGCCGTTAACTGCATTCCCGGGCGAATAACATCCAGCAATGCCAGCAAGCGATAAGCGCAGTTCTCTCTGAAAAAATAATAGTCAAAATCAATATCTTTGACCTCCCACACATGCCGTAGTAACTGTTGTATTTCTACAGCACTAAAGACCAGCTGGTATTCCCAGATATCACGATTTTCAATATTGCTGTATTCCTGCACGGTTTCATAATAGTGCCTCATGCGAAAAACACCTCGATAACCACCAAACAATCCTTTGCCAACTAAACTGATTATGTTTTCACTTTTGTCTACCTGCGCGGCATAATTTAAAGTTTCTGAAAGTAAAATAGATTCTTCTTCAGCATCAAAACGTAAAAAAGTATGACCAAAGGTCGAGCCCGGATTGTTTAAATACATGGTAGGGAAAACTAAAAACAGTTTATCAAACGAAACTCTACTCATATAGACTTCGAGTTTCGGACAGCTCACATCAAAATCATCAGGCAAATTTAACTGCTGTTTTAACCACCACCAGCGTGCAGGAAAAAGGCACTGTGCGTGACTGGGTTCAACGCCACGAAAAAAAGCATTTATATTTGCCAGCAGTTCGGCATGCGCATCCGTGCGGCCGGTTTTATGCAAAAAAAATCGCTCATCATCAACCTGACTAATAAAGCGTCTTAATACCGTTTCACGTTTGTAATGCAGCAAAGCGTACCAGCTTTCATGTTCTGCCAGCTGCAACTCTTCTGCCTGCTGCAGCACTGACTCAAGCGTAACTTCATTTACTGCTGCCTGGCAAACTGAAAGCACAGTGAATAAAGTTAGAACCAATAAAACCCCAGCTTGTATAAATCTCGGTCGCATAAATCTAATTAGTTGGTAAAATGCGCTCATTCTACTCAGCCCCATGCCAAGGTAAAACCTTATATGTATTTATCTAAATTTCAATTAAGCACATTAAAAGAAACCCCGTCTGACGCAGAGATTATCAGTCATCAGTTAATGCTGCGTGCCGGACTGATTAGCAAACTTGCTTCTGGGCTTTATAGCTGGCTACCATTAGGTTTACGAGTCATGCGTAAAGTCGAAAAAATTGTTCGAGAAGAAATGGACAACAGTGGTGCACTGGAACTGCTTATGCCAGCCGTGCAGCCCAGTGAATTATGGCAGGAATCCGGTCGCTGGGAACAATATGGCCCGGAACTGTTGCGCTTAAAAGACCGCCATGGCCGTGAATTTTGTTTTGGCCCGACTCACGAAGAAATTATTACTGATATCGCACGCAAGCATCTGGCCAGTTACAAGCAGTTGCCGGTCACCTATTATCAAATTCAAACCAAATTCCGCGATGAAGTCCGTCCGCGATTTGGTGTAATGCGCGCGCGTGAATTTATTATGAAAGATGCCTACTCATTTCACACCAGCCAACAAAGCCTGCAGGCTAGTTATGATGTAATGTTCCAGACTTACAGCAACATATTTAGCCGTCTGGGTCTGGAATTTCGTGCGGTAATGGCCGACAGTGGCGCGATTGGTGGCAATAGCTCACACGAATTTCACGTACTTGCCGACTCCGGCGAAGATGCCATCGCTTTTTCCAGTGAAAGTGATTATGCCGCTAATGTGGAAAAAGCCGAAACCTTAGCCCCAGCCACACCTCGCCCGCAAGCGACTGCTGACATGGCTCGCGTTGACACACCGAATCAACATAGCATTGAAGAAGTCAGCCAGTTTCTCGGCATACCGTCAAAGCAATGCCTTAAAACCCTACTGGTTGAAGGCAGTGAAGAAAACACCATTATTGCCCTGGTATTACGTGGTGACCACGAACTCAATGAAATCAAAGCCGCCCACCTTATCAGCGTTGCTGATCCACTGTGTTTTGCCAGTGACGAGCAGATTAAGCAGGTTGCCGGTTGTGCAGCAGGATCATTAGGCCCGGTCAATTTAAAGATAAAAGTCATCGCTGATTATGCGGCATTGCACTGCGCAGATTTTGTCTGCGGCGCGAATGAAGACGGTAAACATCTAACCGGAGTAAACTGGGAGCGTGACTGCGCCCTGCCCGAAACCGCTGATATAAGAAACATTGTTGAAGGTGATGCCAGCCCTGACGGCAAAGGTTTCTTATCTATTGTACGTGGTATTGAAGTTGGTCATATCTTTCAGCTTGGCAAAAAATACGCCGAAACAATGAACGCCACCGTGCTGGATGAAAACGGCAAAGCCACCACCATGACAATGGGCTGTTACGGTATCGGAGTCACACGCATTGTTGCAGCGGCCATTGAACAAAACCATGATGATAACGGCATTATCTGGCCGGACAGTCTTGCCCCGTTTGATGTCGCTATTGCACCGATTAATATGCAAAAATCCGAACAGGTTAGCAACACCGCAATCAAACTGCATGATGAACTCACCGCTAAAGGACTGGATGTTCTACTCTATGATGAAAAAGCCCGCTTAGGCGGTATGCTGGCAGATCTGGATTTAATCGGCATACCACATCGTATTGTTATTGGTGATCGTGGCTTAAAAGAAAACAAAGTAGAATATAAAAAACGTGGCTCTAAAGACAGCCAGGATATTGCAGTTGATGACATTGTTGGTTTTTTAACTAAAGCAAAAACACCTAAAACAAATATTACTAAAAACTCTTTTAATCCACAGATGAACACAGATGAACACAGATGAAAATGTTTTTAGTTTTAAATATCTGAGTCCATCTGCGTTTATCTGTGGATAATAAATGTGTATATTTAAACCATGCTGACGCGCTTGATTTCTACACTAATCTTATTCACAGCCCTGGTTATCACACAGGCACAGGCGGTTGATCAGCCAGTCGATCCGAAACTCCGTCAGTTGCTCACCGAAGCCATCAACTCCTCAGAAAGTTTTGATGACCGTTTTCATGCTGAAGTCTGGTTACTGGATATGTCCAATCGCCTGCAACGTTTTGTCAAAGATGAAAAAACACGTTTAACCATGCTCAAACAAATTCATCTTGAAGCATCACGCGCCGGATTACAGCCCGAACTGGTGCTGGCAGTGATTGAAGTTGAGAGCCATTTTGATAGCTACGCTATTTCAACAGCCGGGGCTCAGGGTATAATGCAAGTAATGCCTTTCTGGTTAGATGAAATCGGGCACCCTGACGACAACCTGATTAATTTGAAAACCAATTTACGCATGGGCTGTACCATATTAAAATATTACATGGATATGGAGAATAATGATCTGCATAAAGCACTGGCAAGGTACAATGGCAGTCGCGGCTCGAGGGTTTATAGCAACAAAGTACTTACCGTTTTACAAAACCGCTGGTATCAATCATGACTAGAGCCATGACTATAACTCCAGACTGGCACGATGTTTTACCTGAATTAGATAAGTCTGCCGATAAAATAACACGCCAGTTACTTGATTCATCAAAAGTTATTTCATTAAAAGCAAACAGCACAGTATTTCACCAGGGTGATGCCTGCAACAACTACCTGATTATTTTAAATGGGAAGGTAAAAGTTTTTACCCGCGCTGAGAATGGCCGGGAGATTTTACTGTATCGTTTGTTTCAGGGTGATTCCTGCGTAATCACCACCTCCTGTTTGTTTGGACATAAAAACTACCCGGCCGAGGGGCTGACAGAAACAGATGTCAGCGCATTAGCCATCCCCGTCAATCAATTTAATGATGTACTGAAAAATTCTGAAACCTTTCGAGAAATGGTTTTTTCTGCGTTCTCATCACATTTAAGTGATTTGATCACCCTGGTAGAAGAAGTCGCTTTTGGAAAATTAGATGCACGCCTGGCAAAACACCTGCTCGAACAATGCGATGAAAACAACACGCTAACATCAACCCATCAAATTATTGCTGCCGAACTTGGCACTGCACGTGAAGTCATTAGCCGACAATTAAAAGACATGGAATCTAAAGGTTATATCGAAATCAATCGTGGTTATATTAAAATCAATGATACTCCAGCCTTGCAGGATATTAAGGGCTTGTAACGAAATAAACTTTAGAATCTTGCGCAGGATTTTTGTTCATAATCAAGGCACGTAAACAGGCGCATAGCATGGCTATGCAACTGTTTTCGTAACGCAGAGTATGAGCAAAAAGACAAGCAAGATGTAAAGTTTATTGAGAAACAAGTCCTAACAATGGCTAAAACAAAATCAGGATATCCAACAAAATAATGTCAGGCTAAATCCGTAGTGCCGCTATGCTACATTCGGTTCAAGCCTATGAATATTATAACAATTTTTTATCTCTTAACATTTTATCGAGATATTTGAATAAATCCTTGCTTTTTTCCTAAAATACTTGCAATATTCACTTAATTATAGTATGTTATTTTTATGTGTTTTTGGGAAAAAAATCCCTAAAAATCGGCAATTGATAAAAAAAACGCTGACATGCATCCGTATCAAAAACATCAGTCGGCACCTGAAACAGACTTTCTCCTGTTTCAGGGAGTTAGTAACAAAAGCCGGCAACATATGTGACTAAATACAAAGAGCCATAAGAAATGAAAAACGTCATAACTAATAAAAATTTTTCCACTGAGCGTAGCACGGCTTTACAGGAAGAACGGAACCCTGCGACCCAGCACAATACGTTCATTTCCAATCTCAGGTACGCCATTGATAATGATGAACTGAGCCTGCATTATCAACCCCGTTTTGATGCCATATCAGGCAAAGCAGATATTGTTGAGGCACTTGCTCGTTGGCACCGACCTGGCATTGGACGCTATTACCCAGGCGTTTTTATTCCTGATGCAGAAGAAAATGGTTTAATATTCTCACTTGATTTATGGGTATTTGAGCGTTGCTGCAAAGATTTAAAGCTCCTGAAAACCACCGTTAACCCACACACCAAAATAGCCATCAACCTTTCAGTCCTTACCTGCGAAAGTATTTATTGCGCGCAAAAAATTATTGAAATCAGCAAAAATCATGATGTGCATTTATCCGATATTGAATTTGAGATTACGGAAAACACACACAAACATGATATACGCAAAGTGATTGCCTTTTGTGAAACATTAAAAAACCAGGGTGCTCAATTTAGTCTTGACAATTTTGGCACTGGACAATCCCCTTTAGTTAACTTAAACCTTCTACCAGCAAATACCATAAAAATTGATCGCAGCTTTATTCATGACATAGGCAAATCAAAGCGTAGCGAAATCATCATTCGCTCACTGATCAATATGGCAAAAGAGTTAAACATGCAAGTTGTTGCCGAAGGCATAGAAAGCAATGAACAATACTGGTTTATGCGCGATGCTGGTTGTGACCAACTACAGGGTTTTTTACTTTGCCGCCCAATCGGGCTTGACCGAATAGAATCATCAATGTTATATGCTCCCGAAGTAGAATATTCAGGTCTATAACTTTTAGCACATAAATTGGGGCGAGGCTTGAACCCAATATTTTACGTGTGACAAATTGTTGGGTTCGCGCCTCAGCCTAACCTGCCCGCCTTCTTAACTGTAATTTCCCAGCATAATGTGACAATGTCACTGACACTCCAATAGCAAAAATATAGTATAAGCGCGCTATTTAATCTAACTGGAGTATTATTATGACGTGCAACGTTGGTGGAATTGACCGTATTATCCGTATTATTGCGGGTGCCTTCTTACTTAGCCTGGTATTTGTTGGTGATCAGATCATAGGTGCAAATGTTGTCTGGGGCTGGATAGGTATTGTGCCTCTGGCTACCGGCATTTTCAAATTTTGCCCTGCTTATGCCATCTTTGGTTTAAAAACCTGCTCAGCAAAGTAGAATTTTTTCGAGTACTTTTCAATGAAAAAAAGCACCACCGTTCTGCCAGAGCGGTGGTGCTTTTTTTTATTTCAAAAATTATGATAATGGCTAAGCACTCGGGCTAATAGACTGTTTGTAAGCAATGATAATATCCATAACATTAGTATTACTGTTTTCACCCTGCACCAGATCGTCCGTCGCCATTAAAACAATACCTGTATTGGCTTTTTGAATTTCCTGTTTGATATCGAATCCCATTTTTGCGGCTTTTTGCGTGGTTAACTTTGAAACGACAGCGCCTGCACAATGCGAATTACCATCGATACCGTCCGTTCCAGCAGCCAGGAGATACAAACCCTCAACATCAGAAAGGTGCTGTGAAAATGCCAGTGCCAGTGTCAAATTGCGACCTCCAATACCCGGTTTATCAGGCAAGCAAACGGTGGTTTCACCGCCCCATATATGGATACCAGGTGCGGCATCTTTTAAAACGAGATAAAGCATATTGGCTGCGTCAACAGCATCACCTTCAATAAACTCATTATACAGGTGGCTGGACAAACCTTCTAACTGTGCAGCTTCATGTACTGCCTGCATGGCAAGTTGAATATTACCGATGATATGAGTATCAACATTAACCGACATAGTAGTAGGCGCTTTTACGTTATCTGATTTTATCGATAATTGAACAGCCGATAGATAGTCATCAGGCTCAGTAAAAGTTGAGGCAAAAACAAGCAAGCCTGAACCAATAAATTCAGCTTTATCTCCTTTAACATCAGACAGTAATAACTGCGTTATCGAAGGTGTTTTAACCCGGCTTAACAAACCACCACCTTTTATTTTTGAAAACTGCTGTCGCCAGCTATTTATCTGATGAATATCTTTGCCGCAGAATAAAAGATACTGATTTATTTCCTGTAACTGCTCAAGACTAATAGAATCAACCGGCACTTCAACTAATGACGATGTACCGCCAGAAATTAAAAACAATAATTCATCGCTTTCATCCATCGCAGACAAAAAACGCAATAATGCCTCTCCTGCTTCAATGGATAGCTCATCCGGTATCGGATGTGATGAAACCTGAATAATCGTATTTTTATTTTTCCTGAGCTGTCTGGTGACTTTCGACGGAGGACAAATCAATAAAGATTTATTAAGTAAAGGCAGGCAATCCTGCGCACCCTGTAACATCGCAGCAGCGGCTTTGCCAATCGCAACGCAATGAGTAAAAGACTTCTGCTTATTCTCATTACACCATTGATAAACCAGGTAGCGACCGTCAACTGCATCCAGCGCGGTTTGGTACAACATTATAAGCAATTCACGAGCAGTGAGTTCAGTCATTTTCAACAACTAAAAAGATTTAACCGCAGAGGCGCAGAGGAAAAATATTTTTTCAGCAAACTAATGTAAATAAAAACGCTCCTATGTTATAAATTTTGTATTTTTTTCGGACCAATAAAAGTTTTTCTCTGCGCCTCCGCGTCTCAGCGGTTAACTATTTTCATTAACGCATACCACGTAACAAATCCGCTTTAATGTCTTCAACATCTTCCAGCCCCACAGCAATACGAATCA
The DNA here is from genome assembly GCA_022712755.1 of Gammaproteobacteria bacterium. Lineage (GTDB taxonomy): Bacteria > Pseudomonadota > Gammaproteobacteria > SZUA-229 > SZUA-229. The sequence continues at coordinate 3,815 of JAFLJY010000051.1, read as the reverse complement.
AACCTTCAGATATGCCTGCCTCACTACGCTGCTCTGGCGTTAAACGGCCATGCGTGGTGGTTGCCGGGTGAGTAATGGTTGTTTTTGTATCACCCAGGTTTGCGGTAATGGAAAGCAATTTAGTGGCATCGATCAAACGCCAGCCTTCAGCTTTGCCGCCGTTTAACTCAAACGATAATAAACCGCCAAAACCAGATTGCTGGGTTTTAGCCAGAGCATGTTGTGGGTGACTTTCCAGCCCGGGATAAAATACTCTTTTGACTTCTGGCAACTGTTCTAACCATTCTGCAAGCTCCTGTGCGGCAGCACAATGCGCCTGCATACGTAGTTTCAATGTCTCCAGACCCTTTAAAAACACCCATGCATTAAAGGTACTCATGGTAGGGCCTGCGCTGCGCAAAAAACCAAACACACCCTCACCAACCACATCGTTTGTACCACATACCGCGCCACCCATGCAGCGACCCTGGCCATCAATATATTTGGTTGCTGAATGAATAACAATATCAGCACCTAAGACTATAGGTTGTTGCAAGGCTGGCGTACACAAACAGTTATCCACAACTAACAAACAGCCATGCTTATGCGCAATGTCAGCCAGGGCTGAAATATCGACCAGTTCGGTTAACGGGTTTGATGGCGTTTCCAGAAACAAAAGTTTTGTTTCTGTTTTTATTGCCTGCTCCCAGGCTGATAATTCTGACAGTTCGACAAATGTTGTCTCTATGCCTAATTTGGCAACGATATTGGTCAGCAAAACAGTTGTTGTACCAAAAATGCTGCGAGATGAAACAATATGGTCACCCGTTTTTAACAGACCCAAAAATGTTGCAGTAATGGCAGACATACCGGATGCCGTTGCCACACAACATTCAGCCATTTCCAGTGATGCGAGGCGCTGCTCAAATGTTCTTACTGTTGGATTGGTAAAACGCGAATAAATATTACCCGGCTGCTCACCAGAAAACCTTGCCGCAGCTTCTGCGGCTGAGGCAAACACATAACTGGAAGTTGGAAATATAGGTTCGCTGTGCTCACCTTCATGTGTACGCACCTGCCCTTCACGCACTGCGCGTGTTGCAAAACCTAAACCGGATGTATCTATATTATTGCCGTTATTTTTCATTACTTAACTGCCTTAGTTAACTATTCTTCTATTAATACTTCACTGCCAACTTCAATCAGTCGATACAAATCGACCACATCCTGGTTACGCATTCGGATACAACCAATAGAAGCTGGCGAACCTATGCTCTCCTCATGATTAGTACCATGAATATAAATATAACGTTGATAGCTATCCACATATCCTCCCTGATTACGACCCGGCTCCATACCTTCCAGCCACATGATTCGGCTCATTATGACATCATCGGGTAAATCCACACCCCGTTCTAAACATTCTTCAAGGTTGCCATGTGGCATACGACCGATAAACACTTCATTAGCGGGCATCGCACCCCCTATTTTATCTTTAATACGATGCAGACCCAGCGGAGTCTGCTCACTGCCATCCTGGTTACCGGCACCATATTTGGAAGTCGATACTGAAAATTGCCGAAGCATATTTCCATCCTCATCAAGCAGCGTTAACTGTTGCTGTCTTACATTAATGTTTATTGAATTCACATTGTTACCCGTTACAGATATCTCTCAGTCTAATTAATTAATAAGTATCACACAGTTAAAAACATATTCAATAGCTCAGCTCAATATAGTAGGCTAGAATTAACTGCTATAGGAAAAACTTGAAAATAGTATGATGAATGAACTGAATGCAAAACCTGAAAAAAACATTGCTCAACCAGAAACTCAGAAGTTGCCAGCAGATGAAAACGAAACACCCTTTTTTCCCGTTGCAGAAGGCAAATTCATCACATTGTACATACTAAGCTTTGGTTTATATGGCATTTACTGGTTTTATCAACACTGGAAACGACAAAAACCAATGATGGATAAAAAAATCTATCCACTATTGCGCGCCATTTTCTCAATATTTTTCACCCACTCACTGTTTAAACGCATTAACCAGCAAGCGACTCATTTACCACAGCAACATAAATTCAATACCAATGCACTTGCTACTTTTTTTGTCGCAACCATTATTTTAAGCCATGTGATTGAGCCTGTATCAATGGGTGCGGATATGATTCAAAGCATGACTAGCCAAACGTTTATTACAGTATCACTAGTTTTGTTCCTGCTCAGCACTTACCCGCTGGTTAAAGCCCAGGCCACTATTAATCGAATAAACAATGATATGCTGGGGCTTTTAAACCACAAATACAGTGTATGGAACTATCTAATAATCGTTCCTGGTACTATTTTCTGGCTACTTTTGGTGATGGGAATACTGGCAGGAATAATAGGGGTAGAAATACAATAACCCAGAAAACTTATAACTGACTAGCAACTTTGTTATTTTTTTTCTTTTTTGCACCATCATTACGCTGATTTGATAAGCGCTCAAAATAAGCGTCATCAACATCATTTGTTATATAGATACCATCAAAACAGGAGCTGTCAAAAGCGCTGATATTTTTATTGCCTTTACGTACAGCAGCAATTAAATCATCCTGATCCTGATAAACCAGCCAGTCGGCACCAATAATTTTGGTAATTTCTTCAACCGTTCTGTTATGCGCAACAAACTCAGCATGGGATGCCATGTCGATGCCATAAACATTGGGGTAACGCACTGGTGGTGCGGCTGATGCCATATATACTTTTTTTGCACCGGCTTCCCGCGCCATTTGTACAATTTGTTTGGAGGTAGTGCCACGCACGATTGAATCATCGACCAACAGTACATTTTTGCCGGCAAATTCCAGCTCGATAGGATTAAGCTTTTGCCGCACAGATTTTTTACGTTGCTTCTGCCCCGGCATAATAAAGGTACGTCCGATGTAACGGTTTTTGATAAAACCTTCACGATACTTCACGTTTAGGTGATAGGCAACTTCCAGTGCGGTGCTACGACTTGTATCTGGAATGGGTATAACCACATCGATATCATGTTCAGGCATTTCGCGCAAAATTTTCTGCACCAGTGATTGCCCCATGCGTAACCGCGCTTTATAAACCAGCACACCATCCATGATTGAATCCGGCCGGGCAAAATAAACATATTCAAAAATACAGGGCGATAGCCTGGGGTCTTTTGCACATTGTTTACTAAAGAATTCACCCTGCTCACTAATAAAAACGGCTTCACCCGGCGCAAGGTCACGCACCAGCTCAAATCCCTGTGACTGTAATGCAACACTTTCGGATGCCACCATATAGTCAGTACCCTTCTTAGTTTTACGAATACCGTAAACCAATGGGCGAAGACCATTGGGGTCACGTATCGCTAAAACGCCTTTACCTGCAACCATGGCAACCACAGCATAACCACCACGACAACGGCGATGAATGGCAGAAACTGCAGTAAAAATATCTTCGTGATCAAAGTCCGGTTTAGCGATGAGCTGTAATTCATGAGCAAAAATATTGAGCAGTGATTCGGTGTCTGAATCAGTATTTAGGTGACGCAAGTCTGACTGGAACAGTTGCTCTTTGAGCTCATCAGTATTAGTGAGATTACCATTGTGTGCCAGCACAATGCCATAAGGCGAATTCACATACAAAGGTTGTGATTCTGCTGACGATGATGAGCCTGCTGTAGGATAACGCACATGGGCAATACCCATTTTTCCCGGTAAGTTTTCCATGTGCTTTTTATAGAAAACATCACGCACCAGGCCATTGCTTTTACGCATATAAAAACGACCGTTTTCACAGGTTGTTATACCTGCCGCGTCCTGACCACGGTG
>JAFLJY010000050.1 GCA_022712755.1 Gammaproteobacteria bacterium | reverse complement strand
CCGCAGAGGCGCAGAGACACAGAGAAAAACTTTTTGTTGTTTATTGCGCCTGCGGCGCATTAAACAAAATAAAACTCTGTGTCTCTGCGCCTCTGCGGTTCAAAGCTTTTGACTTTATTTTTAAAGGTCCGCTAATGACCGTACTCAGTCATTCGTTCTATGAGTATATCTGACACGCTTTGTCAGATTGCTAATACACGTCATCTTATTTTTTCGCTGGTATAATGTCTTGATGCAACAGGCATCCAAACACCAGATTGTATTAACCACATTAAATTCACGTTACCTGCATACCGCTTTCGGTTTACGATATTTGTATGCAAACCTGGGTGAGTTACAATCCGTTGCCTGTATTGAAGAATTTACTATCCAGCAACGCCCCATTGATATTGCAGAAAAGCTGTTACAACACCAGCCAAAAATTATTGGTTTTGGTGTTTATATCTGGAATGTTTCGCAAGTAACAAAAACCGTTGCGTTATTAAAACAGGTGTCGCCTGAAACCATCATTGTTCTTGGTGGTCCTGAGGTTAGTCACCTGCCCGACAAACCTGCGGTTGCTGACCTTGCTGATTATGTTGTCATGGGCGCGGCTGAAAAAAGTTTTGCACAATTGTGCCAGTTGCTTCTGTCTGGAAATAAACCACTGCTACGAGAAATTCAAAGTGATGAATTGGCGCTCGATTTATTACAGTTGCCCTATCAATACTACAGCGATGATGATATTAAAAATCGTTTGATCTATGTTGAAGCATCACGCGGCTGTCCGTTTAAGTGCGAGTTTTGTTTGTCTTCGCTGGATAAAACATCGAAACCATTTGAACTAAGCGTATTTCTGCACGAGATGGATGTCCTGTATCAACGTGGCGCACGTAATTTTAAATTTATTGATCGCACCTTTAATTTAAAAGTCAGTAGTAGTATAGCCATTCTTGAGTTTTTTCTGGAACGTATGACAGGTGGTTTATATCTGCATTTTGAAGTGGTACCCGATAACCTGGCTGACAAATTAAAAACCGTGATTAAAAAGTTTCCTGAACATGCTTTGCAATTTGAAATAGGCGTGCAGACTTTTGATGAAAAAATTCAGGTGCTAATTAGTCGTAAACAAAATAATAAAAAAACCTGTGAAAATTTGCACTGGTTACGAGCAAGCTCACATGCTTATATTCATGCAGATTTAATATTTGGTTTGCCTTCAGATACCTTGCCTAACTTTGCAAAAAGTTTTGATCAACTGGTCAGTTTAAAACCACATGAAATACAGTTAGGCATACTAAAGCGCTTACGTGGTGTGCCGTTAAACAGGCATAATGAAAAATATCAATTACGTTATAACCCGGAATCGCCATACAATATTTTACGTACCCGGGACATCGATTTTAATACGATGCAACGGGTTAATCGCTTTGCCCGTTATTGGGATATGATTGCTAATTCAGGCCGGTTTAAACATACCCTGCCGCTAATTTTAAAAAATTCGCCTTTTGCTTGTTTTATGCAGCTAAGCGACGATCTTTATCGGTCGGCTGGTAGTACCTGGAAAATATCGTTACCGCGTTTATTTATATTGTTATTTGAAAATTTAAAAAACAGAAATGATATTGATGAGGGCGTGTTATTTGAAACCATGAGTGCGGATTACCAGCGCACGGCTGAGAAGGCATCGTTTGAATTGTTGATTAACAAGAAAAGCAAGGTGACACGTATCGGTGTGGCAAATAAACGACAACAAAAAATGTTGGAGTAGAAACTTTTGCACGAAGCAATTTTCTACTACTGTCATCTCGACCAGAGGGAGAGATGACAGCTTGTAGGTTGGGGTGAGGGTCGAACCCCAAACATAGACATTGGTGGTATTTGTTGGGGTTCGACCCTCACTCCAACCTACGGGCTGCTACACAGTTAAAGCTTTTAAAAATAACTTACATGGGTGAACAGGATGCACAGAATTTTTTATCCTGAATATCCTGTTCATCCATGTAAATAAAAAAGAAACCATGTTAAACTAGGCTATGTTGTTTTAAAGCATCAATGTCGTGAATTGTTACACTGTTACCCTCAATAGTTAGAATACCCTGGTTTTTTAGGCCTTTAATGATGCGTGAGAAGGTTTCCGGTTTGACCGATAACCTTGCGGCGATAACATTTTTGGCGGTATCCAGTTTGAAGCTGTTCTGACCTTCGGACATTTCCTGAATTAAATAAGAGGCAACACGGCAGGTGCCAGAATGTAAGGTTAAGGTATCAATCTCATTAACCATTTTTCTTAATCGAAAGCTCATGTCGCCTAACAGAAGCAAACAGGTTGCTGTCGAGTCCCATAGCATTTCCTGGAAGTTTTTCGCGTTAATGCTGATAACAATGGTTTCGGAAAGTGCGGCTGCGCTTACCGGGTAGTCAATTTGATTGGTGAACATCAGTGCTTCAGCAAAGACTTCACCGTGTTTTACAATTTCAATAATTTTTTCCTGACCATCTGGAGATATGCGAAAAAGTTTGATTTTACCGCTTAGTACCATGTAAAAAGAAGTGACTTTGTCGGCCTGATTAAACAGGAGTTGACCTTCAGCCAGTTTGTGAATCTGGCTATGCTGGTAAACTCTATTAAGTTGTAATTCCGTTAGCTTTGAGAACAGGTGGTGTCGTTTCAGGCTTTGTTTGATAATCTCGTTATTATCCAGCTTCATAAGTCATGCTTTTTTGTCTCATTAAAAATGCAAGTATGCCATGAATGTATCTTATAGATATATAGTAATTTGGGTATTGTTCCTAAGACGATAAGGAGGGGGCTGCCTGGATTACTCCATGCGTTCCATGCGTGAGCGCTCAAACAGGGATGTTGAGACGAGTGTACGAATGCGTTGCTGCAGTGTTTTTTGTGTTGTCATAATTATCGTTCAGGAGTAAAAATTTGTAGGTTGATGTGCGACCCCAAAAGATAAACACTGGTGGTATTTTTTAAGGTTTGAGCCTCACTTCAGGGCATCTCTAATAACTCCATCCTTTGGTACGTTAACGGTGCATCCATGCACCACTTCTCTGTTTGAGCAGATTTGTACTTGAGAGACCCAGGAATATCTAAAATCTTAGCTTGAGAGGGCTATTTGCAAACCATGTATTTACAAACTTGGCAGCGAAGTTGTTGAATCTCTCAAGTGCGAAGATGCCAATCATGAATTTTTAGAGGTGCCCTTCAATCTACGGGCTAGATTTGAAGCGAAACCGGGGCAAATGAATGTTGTAATAAATAGCCAGCAGGCGGGCAATGAAAATACTTAGCCCGGCTAAAATAGCGGCTAGTGTGACATCCATGTTTAGCTGTAGCAGTCCAATAAACAACAGTGAACCCGCCCACGATACGGTGGCATAAAGCGGGCTGTGAAATACAATAGGGGGTTCGTTGCTCAGTACGTCGCGGAAAATGCCGCCCATGGTACCGGTCATTACGCCCATGAAACTGGCGACTAACCAGGGGGTATCCATCATTAGCGAGACCAGTGTGCCGGCTACGGCGAAGGTGGCCAGGCCTGCGGCATCGGGAATTAAGAATAATCGCTGCGGGATAATTATCAGTCGTGCCGCCAGAAAAACGACGATGGCACTAACTAACGAAACGATAAAAAATATCTGGTCGTGAATCCAGAACACATCTCTGTCCAGCAACATATCTCGAAGTGAGCCGCCACCCAATCCAGTCGCAATAGCAATGATGATGACACCAAACAGGTCAAACTGTTTAAAACCCGCCATCAGTACCGCTGAGGCTGAAGACACGATAACGGCAAATAGCGTGATCCAGTACAGGCTTTCCAGCAATGTCGGTGTTGGTAGTAAAGTCATAGACGATGGTTTAGTTTGCTACCGGGCTTTTTAAGCAGGGATTTTTTATTGCAGTAGGCGGGTTGGCTGTTGAAATGGTTTAATCCGGCACTTTGTCATGCTTTGCTTCATGGTGAATTATCTCTTCCAGCTTAAGTCCGGTCATGCCATGGATAGTGCGCCATAAATAATAAAATATTGCCATCATCATTAGCATAGAAGGAATGGCGATAACCGGATAGCTGAGCAGGGTCAGTCGCCCGAGTTCTTCGTTAAAAGCGGTACTACCTGCCGGGCTGGTGACAATCCAGCGTGCGAGGATGTAGTTCATGGTAGCGGAAAAGAAAAAAGTGCTACTCAACAGGTAAGTGGCTTTAAGCAGGCGACTTTCGAAGGCGATGGTGTTGCCGAGTTGTTCAAGCTTTAGCTTGATTTTCTCGACATTCATAATCGTCGGGTTGTACAGCAGGGTTTTGATCAGCGGGTAGCGGGTGCGCGTGGAGACCAGTACCGCGATGCCGATCAGTCCGGGAATGGCGGCTTCTTTAACCGCCAGCCATTGTGTGTCCAGTTCCAGCAGACCGATGCCGCCGGTAAGCAAGACGCTGATTAAACCCAGCAGAGCAATAAAATTGTTTTTTCGGTACTTGAGCCGCTCGAACAGACCCCAGCCCAGCGGGAAAGCCAGTGCGGTGATCAGCGCGGTGGTCGCACCAAGATCATCCTCACCACTGAACTTCATCAGAATAATGGAGGGAATAACGATGCTGACCAGCAGGTCAATCATGGGTCGTGGTTTATGCTCAGGCGTTTTCTGTGTGCTTGTTTGTTGTGTGCTTGTGTCTGGGGAGTTCATAATGTCAATGGTTAATTGTTAATGGTTAGTTGTTAATGAAAAGCTGCGTTGCCTGATTTGGTTTTAATTATTAGTATAGCTGTTGTTGTTTTTATGTTTTTCCGTCCTCTCCATCCTTTGGTTCGTTAATCGCACCGCCATCCATGGCTCCTTGCGAAATACCGCCCTTCCTGGACATAACAGCACATCCATGTGCTACTACTGGTTCGTAAATCGCACCGCCTTCCTGGCTCTTTGCGCCACTCTGTAAACATGGCCGTCTATCCATGGACATAACGGCACATCCATGTGGCACTGCTCATTAACAATTAACCATTATCAATTCTAATTATCGATCGATTGTCTCCAATCCAGCGAGTAATACCATTGCGTACATTATACACCCGTGTGTAACCCATTTGTTCGACCAGGTGACGTGCCAGTGTACCTGTGCGGTTTCCGGTTCGGCAGATCAGGATTACCGGGTCATCCTTACCAATAGCATCTGTAAAACGGCGCATAAAATCAGGTAACACGCGCCCGCCAGCATCGACAAAGGTGAGTAGTTGGCTGTTTGCAACCACGCCGGTTTCGCGCCATTCTTCTGCGCGGCGTATATCATAAATCGGTGTGCCCTGTTTGACCATGACTTTCAGTTGCTCATTATTTAGATTGTGGTAAGGCGGCTGGGTGCAAGCTGACAGGGTGGTTGCCAGCAGAAAAAGTCCTGATAATTTAATAATTATGGATCGAATAAACATGAATTGACCAAAGAATTGAAAAGTCATAGTTGTTGCTCCGGTTGTCGTGTTAATTACTAATGCACTCAATCCCACGCAGGGTGGGATTGAGACAATAGGTGGAAGATCCTGTTTGAGGATACTGCTTTATGTGGCGCGGATACTAAGCGATCTCAACTGGAAAGAAAAGTCGAATATTTTTACTTTATTGTTCGCTATTTACGATGTAATGCGATAGCAAAATTACAAACCTGCTACCGCAGTCGTTAATATTTGTCTATTGGTCTGCGTATCGAGGCGAGTGCGTAGCAGGCAGCCAACGCCACCCAGTGACATCAGGGCATCAGACTGTTCGACTATTTCTACCGGGCATTCATGCTGACCGGCCAGACGCAGCAGTGTCTCTCTGATATCAACCGGTCTCACTCCACAATGCCCGCATTGTGGGCAGATTGCTGTTTCCGGGACTTCGCTGCCGATGGCCTGGCAGTGAGTGCAACTCCAGCCAGGATCGTGTTGGTAGTTGCTTGCCATGACCAGTGTGTCCACCTCGCCCCAGCGTAGTGCGTCAAGTGTATTTGTTGTGCCGACGACTGCCAGGTTGTGGTTACGCAGTTCTTCGATGAGGCGTTCGGCAATGGTTTGAGATTCCTGCTCTTCATATTTAATAAAGCTGGACAGGGTTGCCATGATTACGTCAGCTTGTTTGTCACGACCGGCAGCAGGGATGACATCCACCAGTTTTTCTGCCAGCTCTTTGGGTAAGGCGCGGCGAATCTGCTGGCTGATTTCGGGGTCGCCGGCCAGAATAAGATGACTGTGCCCGCCCACGCTCATTAATCTTTTCAATACGGTAATTTTTTCATGCAGAAATTTATCGCCACGGTGTGACTGGTTAATCTGGTAGTGAGACCGACTCCATTCTGAAGCCACTCGCTCTGAACTAATATGCTGGTCTAATGCCGCGTTATTGAACCAGGCCGCAGTGGTGGCAGCGCCCAGGTTGACTTCAAGAATGCGGGCGTAGTCCGGCATGGCAAGCAGAACAATGTAACGGTTATAGTTATCCTTGAGTTCTACCAGGTGATAAATGTTAGGCGTGGGGTAGATTGCAATCCAGTTTGGTAAGGGTGCTGCAAACTGCATCGGTAGCATGAAGGCGCCACCGAAGATACCGCGTACAAAAATAGCCACGCCTTTTGTTTCAGGGTGCAGGTTGCTGGACAGCCAGGTTTCGATTTTATCCAGTGCGTATTCGAGGTCGTTTAGGTCGTCACCTTTAAGAATGCGGCGCAATACAAGGGCGCGGCTGTTGAGTGTTTCGCGCCAGCTGTTTGCATCATCTTCAAGGTTAAGATAACAACTGATGAAAGGGGCTTCAGACTCTTCCACACTGGCTAGCAGGGTGATTTGTTGTTTAAGTTCGTCAAGAGTAGTCAGGGCGGTCATGTCAGATACCTCGTGGTTGGCCTGGTTTTAAACATTACGTACTTCTGGTTTTTATCGTGTGTTCCGTTTGTTAGTTATCAGGATATGTAGACTACAGTTAGTCAGTAGCAATGGCAATTTTGTATTATTTTTTTGCATTTCTTTACATGCCCCCCCAGTCCGCCTC
>JAFLJY010000049.1 GCA_022712755.1 Gammaproteobacteria bacterium | reverse complement strand
GCACAACAATATTCCCGTCATCCTGGCCGGCAAGGAAGTCTGCTGCGGCATGCCAAAACTTGAGCTGGGAGACCTTGAAGCGGTTGAAAAAGCCAAAAACGCCAACATTCCCATGCTGGCAAAACTGGTTGACGAGGGCTATGACATTATCACGCCAGTGCCGTCTTGTGCCCTGATGTTCCGTCAGGAAATCCCGTTGATGTTCCCTGATGATGCTGACGTCAAAAAAGTTCAGGCAGCAATTTTTGATCCCTTTGAATATCTTGCCCTGCGCCACAAGGCAGAGATGCTCAACACCGATTTCAAAAACCCGCTGAACAAAGTGTCCTATCACGCTGCCTGTCACCAGCGGGTGCAGAATTTCGGCCAGAAAACCCGTGAGGTGCTGGCCCTGATTCCCGACACCGAAGTCAAAATCATCGAGCGTTGCTCAGGACATGATGGCACCTATGCCTTAAAGTCCGAACACCACCAGGCATCGATGAAAATCGTCCGCCCGGTCACCCGACGCATTAAGCAGGATGAAGCTGACCACTACGGGTCCGACTGCCCGATGGCCGGTCACCATATTGAACACGCGCTGGCCGATGGCAGCAAGACGCAACACCCTATTTCCCTTTTACGCCAAGCTTATGGAATTTAACCATGCCTGAACAATTTACCGCCGAAAGCCTGATGAGCCTTGAAGAATACGCCAAAGCGCGCCCTGAGTTTCGCGCCAAAGTCATGGACCACAAGAAAAACCGCCGCGTTGCCCTTGGCCCTGACACGACGCTTTATTTCGAGGATCGCCTGACCCTGCAATACCAGATACAGGAAATGCTGCGCATCGAAAAAGTCTTTGAGGCCGATGGTATTCAGGACGAGCTCGATGCCTACAACCCCATGGTCCCCAGTGGCAAAAACTGGAAAGCCACCTTCATGATTGAATACCCAGATGCCGACCATCGGGCCAAAATGCTTGGCAAATTGCTCGGCATCGACAAGCTGGTCTGGGTCCGCGTTGAAGGTTTTGACAAGGTTCACCCTATCACCAATGAAGACCTTGACCGCGAAACCGAAGACAAAACTTCATCCGTCCATTTTATGCGCTTTGAGCTAAACGATGAGATGATTGCCGCAACCAAGTCAGGGGCAAAAATCTCTATGGGTGTTGACCATCCAGTTTACACCCACGAAGTCGACGAAATTGATGATGGCGTCCGCGCCTCTCTGGTTGAGGATTTAACCTAACTCATGCTCGCTGTTGTTTCACCCGCCAAAAAACTCGATTTCAGCCGACCGGCTATCACAGTGGAAAGCTCAACCCCGGTTTTCAAAAAGCACGCCGATGAGCTGGCCAAAGTTGCCAAAAAACTGACCCGGGCCGATTTGCGCCAGTTAATGAAGATCAGCGAAAGCCTTGCCGATCTCAACTACGACCGCTTTCAGCGTTACACCCCCACCCCGCCGCAAGACACCACCAAACAGGCAGCGTTGGCTTTTGCTGGAGACACCTACACCGGCCTTGATGCCGGAACGCTGGATGAAAACGATCTGGAATTTGCCCAGGACAATTTCCGCATTCTCTCTGGTCTTTACGGCCTGTTGCGTCCCCTTGATGCCATTCAGGCCTATCGCCTTGAAATGGGCCGCAAACTGAAAAACCCTGAAGGCGAAGATCTTTATGATTTTTGGGGCAGTAATGTCGCCAACGCCCTTGATGAGCAACTGGCCAACCATAAATCCAAAACCGTCATCAATCTGGCCTCAAACGAATATTTCAAGGTAATCGACCGAAAGGCCCTGAAAGCCAATGTCTTGAATATGATGTTTAAGGAAGAGCGCGACGGCGAATTGAAAATTATCAGCTTTTTTGCCAAAAAAGCCCGCGGCGCCATGGCCCGGTACGCCATCAAGAACCGCATAGAAAACCCGCAAAACCTGAAGGGTTTTACCGCTGGCAGCTATGCCTACCAGCCATCGTTATCAAGCGACAGCGACTGGATTTTTACCCGAAAATAGCCCCGCTTTGATTTACTCTATCAAAAACTCACGCCCCAGCTTCACCCGCTTGACGCCATTGTAGGAAATAATATCGGCTGTTGCGTAAGTCTCGGTCAAGGTTGCAGGCAAGAAGCTACCGGTGCCGATCATGTCCACCGGCACGCCCGCTGCCCCCATCACATGGCATTTTTGCGGGTTAAAGCCAGAGGAAGCAACAATTTTTGCTTCTTTAAAACCTTCGTTATTCAACACCTGGCGCATATGGATAATTGCAGCGGCTGAAACACCGGCTCCAAACAAAATCCGCCGCACCCGGTCAACCAGCAAATTGCCCGCATCAAGATGAACGGCACCTGGACCAAGAATACGTTCAACAATATTGTACTCCCCTTCAACTCTGAGAAAATTACCAACGATTTCAATGGATTTTTCAAAGTTCAGCCCTTGCGAAAATCGTCCGCCATGGGTGTCAAGGCGTACCCCGAACGTCTTGCCCTTGTCCTGCAACCTGGCCTCGTTAAAAAACCAGTCAGCACATTTAAGCGCATCGGTGGTTTCGCGGCCCTCATAGTCCACCAGTGAAATAACCGCCGGAACCTCAGGTAATTCTTTGATAAAAAGTTTAGTAGCAGCAACAACATCACCGTCCGTGTATCCGATCAGCGCGTGCGGCATGGTTCCCATCCCGTTTTCTGCGCCAAACAGCGGTGCTGTCAGGTCTTGCGAGGAACCAACAAATCCCTTGACGTTTTTATCTTCCGCGCGGGCTGCATCAGAACCAATTGCTGCCCCATAAGCGGCCAATAAATTCATTTCAGCCCCAGAAGCATGCCGGGCATGCATATCCAGAAAGCTGGCATTTGGCATCGCCACACACATGGCGTGGGCATTTCGGGCCGAGATGCAGGGAAAGCCGACCTTTTGCAGCATAACCGTTTCAACTTCGGAAAGCTTCGACATTGGCCCGCTGATTTCCAACATTTTGTCCTCAGCCGGAACCTTGTCACCTTCTTCAAAAAATCGTGTAACCCGCGCTTCCGGTACCAGCGCTTTGATCAACCGAACAGCTGGTTCAAGCGCCGCAATTGACCGCCGCCGCAGGAACACGGCATAAGTAACATCAGCCTCTTTTTCACCGGCCACAATGCGGCTGGTATTGGTGAAATACTTGTCGGTAATCGCCGCTAATGGACCGGCCGCCAGCGCCACCTCGACCATTTTATCCAGCACCCTGGAACGCTGCGCGCTGATTGTTTTACTCACCACATTCTCCCTCAATTGTCGCAACACCCTGGCCAATAAAAGCCACATCGGTCAGACCCGGCATCAGGTTAAATCCCATCGCCGCATATTTTTTAACATCGCCGCTGCTGGCCGTATAAATCCCGGCAAATTTTCCGGCCTGTTTTGCCGCCGACAAAATTTTCGGCAACGCTTCTTGCACCAAAGGGTGATTAACATCAGCCGCCTCACCACCGGTCAGCGAAATACATAAATCATTGGGCCCGACAAAAACACCGTCCACCCCTTCAACCGCGCAAATTTCATCCAGATTATCCAGCGCTGCAACAGTTTCCACCATCGCAAAAACAGCATTCAGTCCATTGGCTGTTGCCAGATATTCTTCCTTGGACAGGCCAAGCTGAGCCTGGCCCAGATAAGCCCCCCAGCTACGACCACCAACGGGTGGAAACTTTGCGGCATCCACCAATTGGCGCGCATCACCTGCATTGTTGATCATCGGAAAGACAATCCCCGCAGCCCCCACATCGAGCGCCCGCGAAACCATGGCAAAATCATCGAGCGGTGGGCGAACGATGGCATATGACCCGGCCGCATTTACCGCCTGCACCATTTCCACCATGTCACGATAGCCAATCATGCCATGCTGCATGTCGACCAGCACACCATCAAGACCGCCGCCTGCAAACGCCCCGGCCTGAAATCCACCGGGCATCATCAGCCACGAACACAAAAACGGCTTTTTTTGCTCTAAGGCTTGGTTGAGCCGCTGTCTTATTGATGAGGTGCCGACCAAATCAGCCTTCTTTTTCCAGTTGCTCAATAGCTTTGGCCATCATCTCGTTCATGGTCCGGCGCAACTGGTGGTCTGACTGATCAATATTTTTGGCATCAAAATCTGCCCGCACTTTGCGGAATACATCATCATCGCCTGCTTCTTCAAAATCTGCCTTGATGACTTCCATGACATACCCTTTGGCTTCTTCCTCTGACATGCCCATCAGGTCCGCGGCCCAAAGCGCGAGCAGTTTGTTGCGCCGTGCTTCGGCTTTAAATTGCAAATTTGCATCATGGGCAAACTTGGCTTCAAAGCTGGCCTCGCGTTTATCCATTTCAGACATAGGCTCCCGCCTCCTTTTTGTTTAAAATTCTGTAACCATCAGATAGCGCCCCTTGGCCGCAACTTCAACACTTCCAACGCCGCATTTTGCATTATGCGGCAAAAGGCTTGTGGATTTCACACCTGATCGATTGTTCAAAGCCTGTTTTTACGGTATTCAATGGCCCTTACCACAGCCTGCAAACCCGATTCGCACCGGAAATACCGAACCAGAAAGCTGTTACCCATGAAATCCCGCAAGCGCCTTTATGAAGGTAAAGCCAAAATTCTTTATGAAGGCCCGGATTCAGATACCCTGATTGTTCACTTCAAGGACGATGCCACCGCTTATAACGCTCAAAAAAAAGCCGTTATCGATGGCAAGGGCGTTCTCAACAACCGGATTTCCGAGCTGATATTCCAGCGCCTCAACGACCTTGGCCTGCCCACCCACTTCATCAAGCGCCTCAACATGCGCGAACAACTGATTCACAAGGTTGAGATTATTCCACTCGAAGTGATCGTCCGCAATGTGGCAGCCGGTTCCATTTGCAAAATGCTCGGCCTGACTGAGGGCGAGGCTCTGCCCCGTTCAATCATCGAATTTTGCTACAAGGATGACAAGCTGGGCGACCCACTGATTTCAGAAGAACACATCACCGCTTTCGGCTGGGCCTCACCACAAGAGCTTGATGACATCATTGCCATGACCACCCGGATCAATGATTTTCTCTCAGGCCTGTTCTCGGCTGTCGGCATTCGCCTGGTTGATTTCAAAATTGAATTTGGCAGGCAATATGACGGCGACATGGTGCGCGTTATTCTGGCCGATGAAATCTCCCCCGACAGCTGCCGCCTGTGGGACATGAAAACCGACCAGAAATTCGACAAAGACATTTTCCGCCGCGACCTTGGTGATCTGGTCGAAGGCTATTCAGAAGTCGCCAGACGCCTCGGCATCTTAAAGGAACCAAACGGCAAACCCAAACCAAGCAAACCTGTGCTGGTGAAATCGGATTAACCCCCTTCCACTTACCGGGGGGAGGAAACTTA
Organism: Gammaproteobacteria bacterium; assembly: GCA_022712755.1. GTDB lineage: Bacteria > Pseudomonadota > Gammaproteobacteria > SZUA-229 > SZUA-229. The sequence goes on along the minus strand of JAFLJY010000049.1, from coordinate 1,952 downwards.
CAAAGCGAGTGAAATATTATGAAAGCAATGATCAAGGTAACCCTCAAAAAAGGTGTCCTTGACCCACAAGGCAAGGCCATCATGGGTTCGCTCGGTTCGCTCGGGTTTGATGGTTACAACAATATCCGGCAGGGCAAATATTTCGAACTCGATATCGATGCCGCAAGCAAGGCGGACGCGCAAGCCAAAGTCAAAGACATGTGCGAAAAACTGCTGGCCAATACGGTGATTGAAAATTACGAGATTGAGATTACGGGATAACCCCAATGAAAACATCCATCATTCAGTTCCCCGGCCTTAACCGTGAGAGCGACATGATCATGGCACTGGAAAATGTTGCCGGTGCCAGGGTCGAGACTGTCTGGCATACCGAAACCAGCCTGCCGGACACTGATCTCGTGGTCATCCCCGGTGGTTTTTCCTATGGCGATTATTTGCGCTGCGGTGCGATAGCGGCCCGCTCGCCGATTATGAAGGCCATCATCGAACACGCCAACAAGGGCGGCAAGGTTTTGGGGGTTTGCAACGGTTTTCAAATCCTCGTTGAAACCGGCATGTTGCGCGGCGCGCTAATGCGTAACGCCAATCTTAAATTTGTTTGCAAACGAGTTGTTCTAAAGGTGGAGAATGACTCAACATTTTTCACATCAAAAATGACCAAAGGCGATCAGGTTTCCTGCCCTGTTGCCCACCATGATGGCAATTATTTTGTCGACAAAGAAACCCTCAAACGCCTTGAAGGCGACGGCCAGATCATCTTTCGCTATGCCGCAGGCAGCAATCCCAACGGCTCACTCAACGATATCGCTGGCATCTGCAACGCCAAAGGCAACGTCATCGGCATGATGCCCCACCCCGAAAACATGATCGAGCCATTACACGGCAAAACCGACTGCCGCCCGCTTTTCGAAAGCATCGCTGCATGACCGCCGTCGAACCACCGAGTTTACATACTTGGATGCCGACCAATGATTTTAGTCAACTGGTCGAGAAGTTAATGCAACCTATCGATAGCGGCACACTCTTTAACAGCTCTGACAAGAAACACCAAGATTTAATGGAAGCTCATTGTACCGCAAAATTCGCCCGCACACTTGGTTACTTCAAGTGCAAATTGATTGAAGGTGAATTTCCTGATGCAGCTTGCCGAAATAACGAAGAAAAAATTGTTATCGAAATAACTGAATTGCAAGATAAAGACCGTCGGCGAGGCGATGAATACCGAAATGATCCAATAGTCACCCTTCAATCAGAAGACCTTTTAAGTTCTGTCGAAACCAATTGGCAAAAGTGGCTCATTGCAGCAATCGATAAAAAAATTACAGCACTCCATAAAAAAATTGCAGAAGAGACATACGACATTGAGCAGGGGAAAATTGATTTAGTCGTCTATATGAATGTCAGCTTGTATGTGTATTCATCAGAAAGAGACCAGTTTTGGTCTCAAATGCAAGAGATTCCAACAATATTTGCCCAAAAACCTGATGGAATACCATTCAAACGAGTTTGGATTGTTTACAAAAACTATGCGCTAAAAGTATGGCCTGAATTTCAAAAATTTACAGATCCCAGCGCCATTATGGAAAACTAGAAAATGATCCCCAACGACATCAAAATCACCGACGAAATGGTTGCTGACCACGGTCTTAAACCGGACGAGTATCAGCGCATTCTCGAGCTGATTGGCCGCGATCCCACCTACACCGAACTTGGCATATTCTCAGCCATGTGGAATGAGCATTGCTCGTATAAGTCCTCCAAAATCTGGCTCAAAACCCTGCCGACCGAGTCTGACTGCGTGCTGATCGGGCCGGGTGAAAACGCTGGCGCTGTGGATATTGGTGACAATCAGGCGATCATTTTTAAAATGGAAAGCCACAATCACCCCTCGTTCATTGAGCCCTATCAGGGCGCGGCAACCGGCGTTGGTGGTATATTGCGCGATGTCTTTA
>JAFLJY010000048.1 GCA_022712755.1 Gammaproteobacteria bacterium | reverse complement strand
GGCTTTAACCTGGCGTATTGGTTTATCTGTGGGTATTTTTATTCTGCTTTTAATCGGACAGGCCACAGGATTAATCACACCCCATGGCCTGTCTTGAGCGCAGTGAATAGTTCTTTTTGTTAATAGTGTGTGGTATAAAAAATCAGTTACTGTTAACTATTCACTATTATCTATTCACTGCTTTTAAAGCCAGTAGACAAATATAAACAAACCCAACCAGACAACATCGACAAAGTGCCAGTACCAGGCCACTGCCTCGAATGCAAAATGTTTGTCTGGAGTGAAGTGGTCTTTAATTGCACGAATCAACATAACGAATAACATGATGGTGCCCATCGTTACATGAAACCCATGGAACCCTGTTAACAGGAAGAAAGTGCTGCCATAAATTCCTGACCCCATGGTCAAGCCAAGTTCAGTGTAGGCGTGAATATATTCTTCTGCCTGTAGGAAAAGGAAAATAATACCTAATACAACCGTTGCGGCCAGCCATAAAATTAATGGTTTTCTGTTGCCGGCGCGTAATGCGTGATGCGCAATGGTTACTGTTACCGATGAAGCCAGTAGTATTGCGGTGTTTATTGCAGGTAAGCCAAAAGCCGGAATGACTTCTGTTGGTGCGACAAATTTAGCATTATCAGGATTAGTCATTACCGGCCAAACGGCTTCAAATGCAGGCCATAATAACTCATGTGTCATTGCATTATTACTTGCCCCACCTAGCCACTCAACTGCAATGGTACGTGCATAGAATAGGGCGCCAAAGAAGGCAGCAAAGAACATGACTTCAGAAAAAATAAACCATAACATGCCAATGCGGAAAGATTTATCTACCTGAGCATTGTAACTATCCGACATTGATTCATTGATAACCGTACCAAACCAACTAAAAAACATAAAAGCGATCATTAAAAAACCAGCAGGTAAAATTAAATTAATTTGACCAGCATGAATTGAAGTAACCGCACCAATGGCTGTTGTGGCCAGTGCGATAGTAGCAATAATTGGCAGTTTGCTAGGCTCAGGTATGAAATATACATTATGATCTGTGCTTGATGACATAGTTTTATTTCCTGGTTATTATTAATGTTGTGCCAAAGGTGTGTTAAATGCAATCCGCTTTGAGTTTATCCGCAGATAGTCATCAGCTGATGCAATCACGTCCTCTGATCCTGGCTTTATAAAAAATGTATACGACAGTGTTATCTCACGCACATCCTCATCAATTGCGGGATCAACAATAAACACCACTGGCATTGTTTTCTTTTCGCCCGCTTTTAATACCTGCTCAGTAAAACAGAAACATTCTGTTTTTTGAAAATAAGCGGCAGCCTGTCCTGGTGAAACACTGGGCGTTGCAGTGCCGATGATATCTCTATTGGTTTTGTTTCTGGCAACAAATTCAACCCGGGTTGCTTCGCCTGGGTGTACGGTAACGGAATGTGTTAAGGCTTTAAACTCCCATGGCATGCCGTCGTTTGTGTTTGCCAAAAACTCTACTTTTATTTTTCTACTGGTATCAACCGGCATGGGTGCTGCTGATACATATTGCTCACCGGTTTTACCGTTAAGTCCGGTGATGTCACAAAAAACATCATACAGAGGGACTAAAGCAAAGCCGAAGCAAAACATGCCAAACACAACTAATAATAAGTTTTGTACAACTTTTTTATTGCCTTTATCAATATTATTCATATTTTGCTAATTTTTTACCCGAAGTTTTACTTAACCGTAGGTGGCGTAGTAAAACTATGGAAGGGTGCCGGTGAGGGCAGTGTCCACTCTAAGCCTTCTGCGTTTTCCCAAACCTGATCCGTTGCTTTTTCTGTACTCCGGCCACGAATAGTCTTAACTACGTTATACAATAAAATTAACTGCGCAAAACCAAAGACAAATGCACCAACTGAAGCGATAGCATTAAATTCAGCAAACTGCATGTTGTAGTCAGGAATACGACGTGGCATGCCCGCTAAGCCGACAAAGTGCATAGGGAAGAACAAGACGTTGACTGAAACCGTTGACACCCAAAAATGCAGTTTGCCCAGTCCTTCATCGTACATGTTACCTGTCCATTTAGGTATCCAGAAATATATCGCTGCGAAAATAGCATACAAAGCACCTGTGACTAAAACATAGTGAAAATGCGCTACCACAAAATAAGTATCATGGTACTGAAAATCAGCGGGCACTATGCTCAGCATCAAACCGGTAAAACCACCTATGGTAAACATAAAGATAAATGCAATAGCGAATAACATTGGCGTTTCAAATGTTAAAGAACCTTGCCACATGGTGCTGACCCAGTTAAATACTTTGACACCAGTTGGAACCGCAATCAACATGGTTGCATACATAAAAAATAACTCAGTAGCAACAGGCATACCGGTAGTAAACATATGGTGTGCCCATACGATGAATGACAGAAATGCAATAGAGGAGGTTGCATAAACCATAGATGTGTAACCAAAGAGTTTTTTACGTGAGAACGCAGGAACAATCTGAGAGATAATGCCGAAAGCAGGCAGAATCATAATATACACTTCAGGATGGCCAAAGAACCAGAAAATATGCTGAAATAATACCGGATCACCGCCACCAGCTGCATCGAAGAAGCTGGTGCCAAAATTACGGTCAGTCAACATCATAGTGACTACGCCAGCTAATATAGGCATAACGGCAATCAACAGGTAGGCGGTAATAAACCATGTCCAGATAAAAATAGGCATTTTCATGTAAGTCATACCGGGCGCACGCATATTAATAATTGTAGCGATAATATTAATCGCGCCCATGATTGATGAAATGCCCATTAGGTGTACTGAGAAAATAAAATAGTCAGTACTATCCGGGCCGTAGGTCGTAGAAAGCGGTGCATAGAATGTCCAGCCGAAGTTTGGCGCAGACCCCATACCCATCAGACTCATAGCCAGACTTGCTAACAGTAGACTAAATGCTGCCACCAGTAACCAGAAACTCAGATTATTCATCCGTGGCAGAGCCATGTCTGGCGCACCAATCATTAACGGCACCATCCAGTTAGCCAGCCCAACGAATGCTGGCATAATTACTCCAAACACCATAATAAGACCGTGCAGGGTAGTTAGTTGGTTGAAAAACTCAGGCTCGACAAATTGCAAACCCGGTTGAAACAGCTCAGCACGAATAATCAGTGCCAACGAACCACCAACAAACAACATGGTGAAACTGAACCACAGATACATGGTACCGATGTCTTTGTGGTTGGTACTAAATAACCAGCGGCCTAATCCAGTTGGTTTGTGGTCATGGTGATCATCCTGAATTTCTTCGATAACAGCGCTCATAGTTGCCCCTTGTATCTAAATAAGTATTTATTATTATTCAATTAGTTATGACATTTAATTAATGTTATATATTAAATGTCATTTTATCTGAATGCCTTAATATCAGCTGGTTGTACCATATCACCAGCATCATTACCCCAGGCATTACGCTCATAAGTGATTAATGCCGCAAGATCAGCGTCATTTAACTGTGCACCAAATGCCTGCATCGCTGTACCTGGCACACCGTTAACAACAACATCAATATGTTTAGTGACATCACCTATTGCGATGACACTGCCTTTAAGACCAGGGAATACATTAGCAAGACCTTCACCATTTGCCTGATGACAGGCCACACAACTTGTCGTGTAAACGGTTTTACCATGATCCATCAACTCATCCATCGTCCATGTTTTATTAGAACTGGCAACGGCAGCTGCAGCATCTTCTTTTTGACTCGCAACCCATATTGCATAATCATCTGCTGAGACAACATCAACTACAATCGGCATGAAACCGTGATTGGTGCCACACAATTCTGCACACTGACCACGGTAAGTGCCGATTTTGTCTGTTTTGAACCAGCTTTCATTAATGTAACCTGGAATTGCGTCTTTTTTAACCGCAAAGTCAGGTATCCACCAGGCGTGAATAACATCATTTGAGGTAAACAATAAACGAATTTTTTTATTCACCGGAACAACAACACGATTGTCTACTTCCAGTAAGTAGTTTTCAGTTTTTGTTGATTTATTTTGTATATCTTCGATTGGAGTAGAGAGGTTGCTAAAGAAATTGATATCTTCACCAAGATAATCATAATGCCATTTCCATTGATAACCGGTTACCTTAATAGACATATCAGAATTAGTTACATCTTCCATGGCAAGCAATACCTTGGTTGCTGGTACAGCCATAAAACCCAGGATAATGAATGGAATAATTGTCCAGACAATTTCAACGGTTAAATTATCGTCGAATTTAGCGGCCTTATGACCACGTGACTTGCGATGCATAATGATTGAATAAATCATTGCACCAAAAACGATAATACCGATGGCGACACAAATCCACATAACCAAAGTATGTATCTCATACGCACCTTGGCTAACTGAAGTGACACCTGGACGAAGATCCAGCTTGTACTCAGCCCAGGACTGTATGCTAATAAGCATCAGACCAATAAAGCTAGCAACACGGATTGCTACACTCATGATTACTCCCGACAAATTTATAATAGTTTTTAAAACTTTTTATTAAGATAATGGTTGTCAAATTAAAAATAAACATTTCTTGACTTAGGTCATCTAATTATTTTCGAACATCCTACTTTTATTAATGTTCATATACAAGAGTAAACAGATAATAAACACCTAATTTCTCATGCTTAATCTAATAAAAACAACCAAAAATTAAGAATATAATCATATTCTTAATATAAATAACTGCTTTAAGCAAAGCTATGCAATGAATTGCTGTTAAATGTTTTATGAAAAGCATATTTTATTCTATTTAACATAATATACATTATAAAATTATAATATACAGTTATGCCTATTGAAGCAGGGAGCTTCGGGTAGGAGTGACAGGCTATATCCTTCTACGACCCGTCTGACGGGGAGATTACCACTAATAAAATATATATTGCAAGAGAAATTTTAAATATATTTAATTTTGTCAAGAGGGTTTTTGTAATTTGTTCGTATTGTTAATTAGGTCTGTTTTTTTAAGTTTTCTAAAATGAGATTGTCGTGGTGCAGAAATGGTGTAATGTTGTCACATATATGCGCATTTTTTTGGAGGACGCAACATGAGCAAAACAAGTATTTCATTTACCCCACCCAATGATGAATGGATAAAATCACAAATTGACTCTAAAGAATTTAGCAGTAAAAGTGATGTTATTAATAATCTAATCAGAAAAGCCAGAAGCCAACAAGCTAAAATTGAATATATCCGCGCAAAGCTGATAAAATCAGAACAAAGCGGGTTTACAGATCTAACCAAAGATGAAATCCTGGAAAAATCCAAGAAAGAACTACGAAAAAATGGCATCTTATAAACTTGCGCTGGATACGGTACGGTACGCGCACAAAGGAAATAATATACGTCTAATGCTTGATACTAATATTGTTAGGTGAAAAAAAGAGTAACCATATGCCAGTAATAAGCAGATTTCTTGGAATAATCATCGCTATGTATTGGGACGATCATGCGCCTCCGCATTTTCATGCAAAATATGCGGAGTATGAAATTACCGTAAATATTCACACTGGTGTGGTAGAGGGCAAATTTCCAAAGAGAGCGCTTCGACATGTTCTTGAATGGTATGCATTACATAAAGGCGAGTTAATTGAAGACTGGATGCTTTGTCAAAACAATGAAGCACCAAAACCTATAGATCCACTGGAGTAAAAATTATGTTTCTTCATATCACCGATGCTAAATATATTAAAGATTATATGATTGAAGTATCATTTAATAATGGTAGAAAAGGCATTGTTAACCTGAGTGATGCCTTAAAAGGGCCAGTGTTTGAAGCATTAAAAAACAAATCAAATTTTTCGTCTTTCACGATTGATGAAGAACTGGAAACTATTGTATGGTCAAACGGAGCTGATTTAGCACCTGAGTATGTTTATTTTCAAGCATTTAAAAATGAACCAGAGCTTCAATCTCAATTCAAGAAATGGGGTTATGTACCCCATTAGAGGCACTATAATTAAGACCTATTAATAGCACCTAACCGCTAAAACCGTCATTTATTCTTTTTTAGTTGCTAAAAACCCAGAGAGATTAGCCAAAGCCGGATTAACATCCGGCGGTTTAATATCGCCATAAACGGTAGGAACAGGCAGCAACCAGCCCTTAAGTTTTGTTTCTCGTTTTGGACCTTGCACCAGGTAAGTATGGATGTTCATGCCGCTTGTTGTTTTTTTGTGTAGCTTTGTTTTTCGCATCATTTTTTCCAGCTTATTTTGAACCTTCTTGCAGGCATCGTTTTCATTATTGTCTGCATTGAACAAGTTCTTTTCATGGGCGAATTTTTTAAACGATAGAGGGGATACAATCAATGCGCCTTCCTTGACAACATGAACAAGTGCGTCACGCCGGTTCGACGCTATCTTTCCGTCACGTATGCCAGTACGCAACCAGTCAAGAAAGTAATGTGCCAGATCGGGATCATTTAAGTCAAAGGAATTTGGCGCAGTTTTCGATAGATTGGGAACATCAATATCTGACGCAGCACCAGGTGTTTTTGCGCTAATCTGCACTGGTATATCATCCATGTAAATGTTACTTACATGATGAGAATCGCTCTCTGGTACAGTTTCTTGATTTGTTTCAGCACTATCAGTATTGAGATTAAATAGATTCTTGTCCTTCTTTTCAGCAGGGTTTGTAGTGTGTGATTTGGTTGATTGTTTATCTGTTTTATCTTCAATAGAAGCAATATCAGGCGTATCATTCGGTTGATTTGTTACGTCTTGCGGCTGTGTTTTTGTTTCATGCGTAACAGCCTGATCGGTATCGCTAATACTTAGTTCACCAGCAAAAGGCGCGGGTTGCCGACTTGGATGAAAAAGACGCGAAACCTCAAATTTCAGAACTGTTAAATGCAATGAACCATTAATGGTTAAGTACCAGATGGCACCGCCCTCTGGTGTGCTGACAATAAAATCGTGTTCTTGCCAGGTATCAAACAAAATAGAGTTGTCGCTGGGTATGTCTGTTGCGCCAGAGCTTTGCAGTTGTTGTCTCACTGCATTTGCTACAGTGCCACAAACCATATAAGCATATCGTTCATCACACCAGCCAGATGATCCATTAGGTCGGTTGATCTTAAGTTTGCTTTCATCAATAAGTTGTCGCAGCGCTGTGGTTATACGGTCAACCATCGGAATTGTTGGAGCATTCGGAAAGCGTTTGCGATCACCACCAATCTTTAAATTTGCCGCAACTGATTCACCATCGGCCTGGCGAACAATTTCACCAATTGTGCCATATTCATAAATATCACCAGAAAGCCAGGCCGTGAGTTGCGCCAGAATATTGGGGTATTGCGCCAACCAACCACGCCCAGCCGGTGCAAGCAAATGTAAAAAGCCATTGCTTAATGTGGCGTGCATTTTATAAGGCGATTTTTTGAATTCAACACGATAGGTTTTTGCGCCAGCACTCAATATACTGTCACCATGGGGTGTCCACAATAAGCCGTTATCCAGGAAGATTTGACTGTTACAAACCATCTTGCCAATGTCATGCAATAATGCACCGGCAAATACACCATACGTCCAGATGTGTTCCTGTGCTGCGATAAGCTCAGAACTAGAGTGCTGGGGCAGGTTGTACGCTTTGCGCTTTCGCAGAGCAGTTTCAATAACATCCAACGTATGCGTTGCCAGGCCACCAGGGCCTGCATGATGGTGTGAAGCCGATGCAGGTGCTAATTGAACGGATTCAAGATATTGGTTAATAGAGGGCGTATATAACGCATTAAAATGTGTATCACCAATCGCCGCCAGGCTTTTGATGGAATCCAGTCGCGCTTGCAAACCTAATAACTGTATCAGATCCATTGCCTCAAGAATGGGTAGCTGATCCAACTTTAAGGAAGACAGGGTTAAATCGGTATTTTGTGGTTTACGCCAGAACATGGGGTTGCCTCATGGTCAGAGTATAAATAAGCATCATCTACTCAGCATCTGACATATTAAGAGAATCCAGGTACTTATTAGCTTCAGATAGCGTACCAAAATACTCGGATTCGCGGGAATAAGGAAGCCCGCACATGTCGTCAGTGACATCGTCAGGATTGGTCTGCTGGTCGAATTCTTGTGACCAGTAACCATGACCAATGTAATAACCTGCATTGGATTTCATTACTTTAAGTTTGGATATTATCATTAATCTTTCCTATGTCCCCGTAAAAAACTGGGACTCCCAGTTTTTCCTCTGCTTTTTGTAGGTGGTGTGACTCACAACACCTGTATAAGCCAATACTAATCTTCCTCTGCTTTCTGTAAGTGCTGGCAGTGCCACCACCTGTATAAGCTATTGCTAATCTTCCTCTGCTTTCTGTAAGT
>JAFLJY010000047.1 GCA_022712755.1 Gammaproteobacteria bacterium | reverse complement strand
CAAGCAGCTTAGAAAATCATCAATCGTTTATTTTTTACCGCACTATCGCCATCGTAATATATGTAATTGTTCGTCTGTTAGAAACTTGTAGAATAATTCCCTATAATCAAAAAAAACAATAACCGGGAATTATAAACAATGAATAGTTTTGAAAATGCAAATTACCTAAATGTCACTCACAAAATCGTCAAGAAAGAATTACCAATGAAATATGGAGGGCAAACCGTTTTTGCTTATTTAACGCTTGAAAATGGATTAAAACTGCGATTTTGTAGTTCGCGCGCGCAATTTGATAAAGACCTCAAAGGTATAGTTGATTTCGTATTTGAGGGTTGGATACAAGAGAGATGTTTTGTCGCTCCGGATCTGATTTATGTTGTTTATGATGTAGCGCTGTTTAATTAGTAACTGGAATTTTGTCACATAAATAAATTGAGGTTATAAAATGGATTATTCACCCATCATTAATCAAATAGTCAGCGCTATTTGGTATTTAATACCAATTGGGATTATTGCGGCCATCCTCAAGTCATCCTGGTTTAAGGGTGTAATGGGAGAATTTATTGTTAATACATCTGCAAAATTATTGCTCGATAAAAACAAGTACCACCTGATAAAAAACGTAACGCTACCAATAAAAGACGGGAGCACTCAAATTGATCACATCATCGTTTCAATTTACGGGATTTTTGTAGTCGAAACAAAAAACATGAAGGGCTGGATATTTGGCAATCCAGCGCAGCCAATGTGGACGCAAAAAATATCCAGGTATTCAGGTAAGTTTCAAAACCCGCTGCATCAGAACTATAAACACACTAAGACGCTGGAATCCTTATTAGGTATAAATGAACAGCAAATGCATTCTGTAGTAGTCTTTGTTGGTGATAGTACGTTTAAAACAAAAATGCCTGAAAACGTTACTTATGGTGGCGGTTATATCAAATTTGTAAAATCAAAAACAGAGCCAGTTATATCCGAGGCAGAGGTAAATGAAATCACGAGTAAAATTGAAACTGGAAGGCTTGCTCCATCTTACAAAACAAACCGTGATCACATGAACCACGTAAAAAATATTATCACTAAAAAAGAAAGTATAAAAAACCAGGAGTGCCCTAAATGCGGAAGTTCGATGCTAATAAGAGAAACGAGAAAAGAGCAAAACATAGGTAAGAAATTCTGGGGCTGTTCACGGTTTCCGCAATGTAGAGGTATTGTGAATATCGAATATAAAAATTAATCATGTATTCCCTCATGAGAAAATTATCTAATTATTGTTGTGGTCGAGTTTATTACTCCTGTACGAATGTGTGATTCGTATTACTGAATAAATTTAATAGTTTGTCTTCTAAGTAAATTTAACAATAATCATCATGTGATAACAAGAGCGATTCCCTCATGAGGGAATCGCAGTGTACAGCCGGTCATTCTTTTTTTTTCTTATTTCAATTTACTGGGACTCACCTAATTGCGTCCATAAAAAGTTTGTTAGATGAGCCGTATTACACTCATTAGTAATTATTTAAGTTAGCGGTGACTTTTCATGCCATTAGGACTCGTGTCGTCGTTCAGGCTAGCCTTTTAATAAAAACGCAGAGAGGGTTCGCCGTTGATACCTTTCTGCCTGTCACGGCGAATTAAGAGTCTTTCATGCGGTTATTCACCTGATGTATGAGTAAGTATCAAAGATATTAATAAATCGCAATCCCTCATGAGAGAATTGAGATCGTTAATGAGTCCCGGTTTTTATGTTGTGGTGGCAAAATACCCGATGGTGGTTATAAGCGCGATTAATACAAAGATGATTTTTAAGTGGGTTGTGAATGTTCTCTGGGTAGTTGTTTTAGTTCGGGCGGTATGTTGTGTTGGAATATTAATCTTTGCGTCACCCAGTTGATTTATTGTTTTTTCAAAACGATTATGTGCTTTTATTCCAGCATTCATTTTGTGGCGTTGTGACTTATTTAGGATTTGTTTCTGGGTAACATTAAGTTCGCAGAATGCCATCTTGGATAACTCTGTTGCTGAAATTGAACGCCTCATGTTATTTTTCTACTGGTTCATTAAACTGGAGGTTGTTAAGTTTTCTGATTGCTGCACGAATCTGTTTGCTTTGTTTTCTAAGAACCAGGAAGTATTTTTCAGTCATCAGGCAAAGGTCTTTTTCTAATTCATGGCCAGCTTTTTTAAATGCTGAAGATGTGTATCCGCCAGTGAGCTTGCTCATGGCTAAACCTTTGTATGCCATTTTCCCACTTGGAGTAGGGCGGCGATACTGAAAACGAAAGACATTGCTTTTCCCTATGCGATCTACAAATGAATGGATGTACCCATAGTTTTCACCAAGCTTGCTAAATTCATTTTTGGTACGTAGGAATTCATCTGATTCTAGCGCGCCATCAAGTAGCGTTAAGTTATATAGCTCTTCCAGTTTTTCTATGACTTCCTCGCAAAGAACCCGGCTTTGTTCGTATATGTCAGTCTGGTTTATATGCTGCCTGTCATGGTGCGATCCCGTTGCTAGTTCAATTGTGCTTTCTTTGCTGTTTGACACTTACAATAACCCCTACTTTCTAGTATTACTATCTTAACAATAAAGATGAAATATTTATCAATTACAGTATTTTCTTATTATTGCCTAAATTATTACAATATTTGAATAATATTCTATAGAATATACAGTTCATGAAAAATCTATTTGCTTATTGCAATATAATATCTGGTTTGTATAAATTATTACAATATAAATTTTTTTATTAACAATTGCAATGTATTATATATATTGTCTAAATTATAGCAATGTTTCTTAGTTATTTTTTTTGTTTTTGTATGGGGTCGCATTAATCGGTTATCAATTCCCTCATGAGGGAGTTAGAAATGATTAATTGACATATTGAGTGGTTATTAGGTGTGCATTTGGTTATTTATCGGAGTGATTAACAAGCCATTCTTCCCATTTTTTGGATACTTTACTATCCGCTATCGCTTTAATTAAATACCGCCTTGCCCACTGGCTTGCATCATTTCTGCCAACATAATCGCCTATTTTGGATACTAAAATATCCTGTAACCATAGCCTTACTGCTCGATGAGCGTCCTTAGTGCCAGGTGTTTGATGCAACTTAATTGCCAGCATTTCGGATAATATGGTATCAACTGTAATCGTTGTGCGTTTTTTTCCGAATGTAATATGATAGCGACACAGCATAGATAGCTTCTTTTTTGTATAATACAATGGATATTATCGTATCCATTTGTTTTGTTTTAGTCAACGCCATTTGAAATAAATACCCGTTTGAAATGTTAGACTGCGAAGCTGGTTGCTAAAACAATAAAAAATTAATCAATATGACATCTCTACAAAGTTTATTAAAAACATATCGCCAGGTTTCCCAGTCAGAACGCGAAAAAGGAAACTATTTTGAAGAGCTTGTTCGCGCTTATTTTCGTTATGAAGCCACCTATAGTGATTTGTACAGTGATGTTTGGTTATACAGCGACTGGGCAAAAGAGCAAGGTAAGGACAGCAGGGATGTTGGTATCGACCTGGTTGCAAAAACTCGTGGTACGGATGAATACCATGCTATTCAATGTAAATTTTATGCAGAAGATCACCGGGTTCAAAAATCGGATATTGATAGTTTTTTTACTGCATCAGGGCAAAAGCCCTTTACCTATCGTATCATTGTAACAACAACGAATAACTGGACTGAGCACGCTGATGATGCCCTAAGAGACCAGCAACCCCCAGTTACCAAGATTGATTTACATGATCTGGAAAACAGTCAGATTGACTGGGCTAAATATAAACCCAATCAAACGCCTGTTCTAAAAGAAAAGAAAGCCCTACGACCACACCAGGGCAACGCATTAAGAGCGGTTAAAAATGGACTGAAAACAGCAGGCCGAGGCAAAATGATCATGGCTTGTGGTACTGGTAAAACTTTTACCAGTCTAAAAATAGCCGAAGCAGTAGCAGGGAAGGGACGGCGCGTATTGTTTTTAGTGCCGAGCCTGTCTCTTTTATCACAGACATTAACTGAATGGACACAAGAAAGTGTTACGCCACTGCACAGTTTTGCTGTGTGTTCTGATAGTGATGTTGGTAAAAAACGCAAAAAAGATGATGATTCAGTACAGACATTTGTTCATGAATTGCGCTATCCAGCAACCACCAAGGCTAAACAATTAGCAACAGAAATAGCCAAGCGTCACGATGATCAACACATGAGCGTGGTATATAGTACCTATCATTCTATTGACGTTTTAGCCAAAGCACAGGCTAATTATGATCTGGAAGACTTTGATTTAATCATCTGTGATGAAGCGCACCGTACTACCGGTTCAACTTTTGGTGATGAAGATGAAAGTGCCTTTGTCAAAGTGCATGACAACGGCGTTATTCATGCGGCTAAACGACTGTATATGACGGCCACCCCGCGCATTTATGCCGATAGTGCAAAAGCCAGTGCGGAACAAGACGATGTTTCCTTGTGTTCCATGGACGATGAAAATCTGTACGGTAAAGAATTGTATGTCATTACCTTTTCAGAATCCGTCAGTCGTGGTTTGCTGGTTGATTATAAAGTCATTGTCTTAACTATTGATGAAGCCCACGTTAGTTCCCGACTACAAAGCCTGTTAAAAGATGACAACAACCAACTAAGAGTTGATGATGCCGCCAAAATTATCGGTTGCTGGAAAGCGCTGAGCAAACAGGACCAGGACGAAGGGTTGAGTGACGACAATGATCCCATGCGCCGTGCTGTTGCCTTCTGTCAGGTGATTGAAGCTAATCTGGCAGCAAAAACCCATAAAGTAAGCTCTAAAAATATTGCCAGCATGTTTCAGGCGGTGGTTGATGCATACCAGGAGCAGGAAGAGGACCACAATACCCTTATCTGTGAAGCAAAGCATGTTGATGGCAGCATGAACGCCAGCCAAAAGGAAGAAAAACTGGACTGGTTAAAAGCCAAATCACCTGACCACACTTGCCGCATATTGAGCAATGTCCGTTGTTTATCAGAGGGTGTGGATGTGCCAGCACTGGATGCAGTGCTGTTTTTAACGCCACGTAATTCACAGGTGGACGTGGTGCAGTCGGTCGGTCGTGTAATGCGCATTGCTCCTGGTAAAAAACGCGGTTATGTTGTTTTACCGGTGGTCATTCCTGTTGGCATGGAACCACATGAAGCCTTAAACAATAACAAAGTGTACAAGGTTGTCTGGGAAGTCTTGCAAGCATTGCGCTCACATGATGATCGTTTTGATGCCATGATTAATAAGCTGGATTTAATCGGTAAAGATAACAGCAAAATGGAAGTGATTTCCATAACAGACAAAATTAATAAAAAAGCGAAAAAATCCAGCGGCACAACTAATAAAAAAGCCGGTAGAGGAGGGCAGACCATCGGTTTGCCCGAACAAACACCGCAGACCCAGGTGCAGACAGAATTGCAGTTTGAAGTGGGTGAAATAGAACGGGCTTTATACGCCAAAGTAGTAAAAAAATGCGGCAACCGCAACCACTGGGAAGAATGGGCAGATGATATTGCCAGGATTGCTGGAACCCATATTGCCCGTATCACCGCTATTGTTAATGACCCGAACAATAAAACGGAAGCCGCTGCGTTTACCGCTTTTGCAGAAGAACTGCGTGATGACTTAAATGACAGTATCAGCAATGATGAAGTAATTGAGATGCTGGCACAACACTTGATAACAAAACCTGTGTTTGATGCCTTGTTTAAGGATTACAGTTTTGCCAGTAACAATCCGGTTTCACTGGCCATGCAAAAAGTACTGGATGTGCTGCAGGAGCATCGGCTTGATAAGGAAGCCGACACCCTGGAACAATTTTATGCCAGCGTACAAATGCGAGCCGAAGGCATCGACAATGCGGAAGGTAAGCAGAAGATTGTGGTGGAGCTGTACGACAAGTTTTTCCGCAATGCTTTTCCAAAGATGACGGAACGCCTGGGCATTGTTTATACCCCGGTTGAAGTGGTGGATTTCATTATTCACAGTGTCAACGATCTTTTGCAACAAGAATTTAACCAGACGTTGGGTAGTGGAGGGGTGCATATCATAGATCCGTTTACTGGCACCGGTACGTTTATCACCCGTTTGTTACAAAGTGGCTTGATTAGCAAAGAACAATTACCCAGCAAATACAAGAAGGAAGTCCATGCCAATGAAATTATTCTACTGGCATATTATATTGCAGCTATCAATATAGAAGCGGTGTATCACAGTCTTGTCGGTGGGAAATACCAGCCGTTTGAAGGCATTTGTTTAACCGATACCTTTCAATTGCATGAAAAGGATGATCTGGTTAGTGCGTTGCTGGTGGATAACAGTGGGCGGCGCAAGCGACAAAAGGAGCTGGATATTCGTGTCATTATGGGGAATCCGCCGTATTCGGCAGGGCAGGGCAGTGCCAATGATAACAATCAGAATGTGGCGTACCCAGAGCTGGATAAAAGCATTCGTGATACTTATGCAGCGTATTCTACAGCGACTAACAAAAACGCCTTGTATGATTCTTATATCCGCGCCATTCGCTGGGCAAGTGATCGTATCGGTAATAGCGGAATAGTGGGTTTTGTTACCAATGCTGGTTTCCTGGAAGCCAATACAGCCGATGGTCTACGAAAATGTCTGGCAGAAGAATTTAGCAGTATTTATGTGTTTCATTTGCGTGGAAACCAACGCACATCGGGTGAGTTATCACGAAAAGAAGCAGGCAAGATATTTGGTAGTGGTAGCCGTGCCCCTATTGCTATTACATTGTTTGTTAAAAATCCAGAAGCAAAACAACATGGGAAAATCTACTGGCATGATATTGGTGACTATTTAACACGAGAAAACAAGCTGGACATTATTAAAGATTTTAATAGTGTTGATGGTATTAGTAACGTTGATGGCTGGATGGAAATTGTGCCAGACAAACACTATGACTGGATTAATCAGCGTGATGATAGTTTTGATGAATTTATTAAGATGGGGGATAAGAAAAATAAAATAGAAAAGACTATTTTTGTCACATACTCAAATGGTATTAAAACAAATAGTGATGCATGGTGTTATAACTCAAGCCAAAGCAAGGTTAGCAGAAACATGTATAAAATGATTGAATTTTACAACAGTGAAACTGAACGATATGCGCTTAGTGATAAAAAGGTAAAAATAGAACAATTTGTAAACAATGATCATCAGAAAATAAGTTGGCACAGTAGTACGTTACCTAAAGCCGCACAAGGCAACAAAGGAATTTTTCAGGATGATATTGTGTCAGAAAGCGTTTATAGGCCATTTCAAAAGCAGTGGCTTTATTACGATAAAATGTTTATTCAGCGTGTCGCTTTGATGCCGAAATTATTTCCAAAAAGTAAAATAAAGAACTTAGTTATTTGTGTTACTGGTAGAGGGTCAACAAAAGGTTTTTGTGCGTTTATGGCAAATATACTACCTGATTTAGAAATGATATCTAAAGGTCAGTGTTTCCCGTTATTCTTATATGACAAGCCAGAAGAAAACTTGATTGGTACAGAAGATTTATTTTCCAATGTAAAAGATGGTAACAACACAGAAACATACACCCGCAAGGATGGCATCAGTGATGTCGGTTTATCGCACTTTCAGGCGGCTTACCCAAAAAAAAAGTTAAACAAAGAAGACGTTTTCTACTACATCTATGGCTTGTTGCAATCGTCCGAATACCGCGAACGCTATGCTGATAACCTAAGTAAAGAATTACCGCGTATCCCTTGTGTAAAAAACGCCAAAGACTTCTGGGTTTTTTCACAGGCGGGTCGTGATCTGGCGGATTTACATATCAACTATGAAACCGTGGACTGTTATCCGGTAACACTGGATAAGGATAATAAACAACTGAGTGACGAACATTATAAAGTCACTAAGATGAAGTTTATTAAAAAGGGTGAAAAATCCACGGTCATTTACAATCCGCATATAACAATAAGGGATATACCGCTTGAAGCTTATGATTATGTGGTTAACGGTAAACCTGCGCTTGAATGGGTGATGGAGCGCCAGGCGGTTACTACAGATAAGAAAAGCGGAATAGTGAACGATGCTAATTTATGGGCAACGGAAACAGTGGGTAATGCAAAGTACCCACTTGAGCTTTTTCAGAGGGTTATTACTGTTAGTGTTGAGACGATGAAGATTGTAAAGGCGTTGCCTGGTTTGGATATAGAGTAGGACGGTGATGCTGAATAACAGTAACAGGGAGGCCAGGGAAATATGAGTCCAAAAGTATTTGTAAGTCATGCAAGCGAAGATAAAGAACGTTTTGTGCTCAATTTTGCCACAAAATTACGAGGACAAGGAATTGATGCCTGGTTAGACAAATGGGAAATGCTTACGGGTGATAGCCTTGTTGATAAATTATTTGAGGAAGGTATAAAAAATGCCGATGCTATTATCATAGTTTTGTCTCGTTTCAGTGTCGATAGACCCTGGGTGCGAGAAGAGCTTAATGCAGGAATAATGAAGCGATTAAGTAAAGGAACAAGAATTATTCCGGTTGTTATTGATGATTGCGAAATTCCTGAAGTATTAAAGTCAACATTATGGGAAAAAATAAACGACTTAGATAACTATTCAGATGGTTTAGATAAAATAGTCGCCTCAATTTATGGTCAAAAGAACAAGCCACCAATAGGCAACGCACCTTCATATATTAGTTCCCCAGTCGAAAACATCGCGGGATTAACAAAAATAGATAATCTCGTTCTCAAATTATCCTGTGAGTATGCACTTAGAGTGAATGACATGGTATTGAGTTCCGATGAAGTATTCTCAAGCGGAGAATCACCAATAATCCCCAAACCAGAACTGCTTGAGTCATTGGATATTTTAGACAGAGAGGGATACATCAAACTTGCTCAAGATACAGGTGCAGATTCTTGCTACCACCTAACAACTTATGGCATGAAAGAGTATGCAGATGCTTACATTAAAAACTATCACGACATACAATTAAAGATTATTTCATTGCTTGTAAATGAAGAGATAGCAAGCAATATAGCGTTAATGGAAAAAATAAATCATCCACAAGTTATGATTGATCACGTTTTATACTTATTGGAATTAAATGGACATGTAAATTTATCAGAAATGAGTGGCGGGTTTATTCGTGTGTATAATATTTCTCCTTCGTTGAAAAGGTTGTTAAGTTGAAAGCTTTTTATGACAATTGTGTCAATTTAGACTTCGATTCGCTTTGATATACGTGTATAAAATGGTCAGTTATGTTGTGCGTTATTTAAAATCCACCCGCGTCATAAGATGCGCGGTCTCCGTGTTTAACACTTTTGTATGGATTTCAGTGGAACGCCGGTCTTTATGCTCCAGCCATTGTTGCAATACCGGCACGTCCGCTGCCGCCTTTAACCACCGATCTGCCGTTGCGCGTGAAATGCTAAACAACGCCCCATTTTCACCGTGCCGGTGCGTGACAAAATAACGTACACCACGAGCGGTCAACCACTTGCACATAGGCGCGTCATTGTTGAGCGCATAGCCGCCGCTGGTACTTTTGGAGGCGTTTCACATAACGCCCACTATTAAAGCATCAAAAACTTGTATGTTACGTTATGTTACGTTATGTTATGTTACAATACGTTATGAGTTGAACAACTGGGGATAATATAATGGCTAGAGAAGGCATAACTTATGAACAATACAAAGATGTTGCTGACCGCTTAAAAGCAGAAGGCATCAAGCCAACAGTACGCAAAGTAAGGGCAGAGCTAGGGACTGGGAGCAACGCCACTTTGTTATCTCATCAGAACCGTTACATTGATGAACGCCACTCTACTGACAGTAAAGCGGTCGAATTACCTATGACCCTGGTGGACGCTATTAAAAAGACATTGGTTGAAGCTTCTGATAAAGCCACGGCTGAAATAGAAAATAATTATCAAGATGCTCATAGCCAGCTTGCCGAAGACGCGAAGATGTTAGCTGAATCTGAACAGGTAATAACATCGTTAAAAAGCCAGCTAGACAAGCAAACATCACAGGCCGAAGCTCAGGAACGCGCTTTAGAAAAATCATTGGCCGCCGTACAAAAACAGGTTGAAGAACTTCAGAAACAGCTTAATGTCCTCTCAACAAAACTGGAGGAATCCACCCGCAATCAAGAGGTTGCGCGCACTGAGTCAGCTAAGGCGCAACTTCAGGTAGAGCGCGCCGACAAAGCCGCAGAACTGGCCGAAAAACGCAATGAATTGTTGGCTAAAGAGCTGGCCACACTCAAGTCATCAAATACTGAAGCAGATAAAAAAGCAGCAACAGCGGAAGCTGTAACAAAAGAACAAATCAAAGCCATTGCTAGACTGGAAAAAGATTTATCCAAAGCCGCTGATGTCGCTGAGAAGACCGATAAACGCTACGAGGCATTGCAGTCAAAGCATGAGACTGTGACCGCTGAAAAAGCGAAAGCAACCCAAAAAGCAGCTGTGGCAGAGGCAACAGTTAAAAATCTGGAAGAGCATAATAAGCTATTAAAAAGCAACTTTACTCGCTGACTGCTTTTTCCTGTTGAATACGCTGGTGAATTTCTTCACGATTCACTGCCACGTTTCTGGGTGCGTCAATACCAATGCGTACCTGATTGCCCTGTATAAATAATACAGTTACTTTTATATCATCACCAATCATGATGGACTCACCTTTGTTGCGCGTCAGTAATAACATAATTACTCCGTTATGTAGTTGTTTTATTTTTATTAGAACGTCCAGTTTTTTTGATCGTCAAAATCACCTTCACCGGCCTCTCTACAGAATGGACATGCGTTTTTAATGTGTTGATCTGCAGAGGAGTAATAACGAATATTACAATTATTACAGTAGGGTATTAACGCGATATCCAATTCAAGTTCACGCGCCACATAAAAAGCTGTGCTGGGTGATATTTGTTTGTTTTTATTTTCATGAATACTTCTTATATTTGTATATAGCTCATAAGCAGATACTACTTCGGCAATACTAAGGCTTGTGTATACACGTTCCTTATAAAGATAGTACATTGCACTGGCGAGGAATGAAAATTCTGTTAACGTGTTAAGCGAGCTTACTGATTTACCTGGCTCTTTGTTTGATGGCAGACTCGGCCAGCCATGGATCTGGAATGCTAGTTGTGAATCCTTTATAAGGTCAGAGGCTCGATTAATAGACCTTCTTCCGTACTCGCGTCTATATTTTCTGATTTTTGCCTCTGATAATAATGATTTTGTGAAACCTATATGTAGCAAATAATGTATCCAAAGCGTTTCTTCTGGAAGCCTTGCTGATTTACGTTTTATTTCTTTATGCATTTTTCATCGCTCCTAATGTCTGTAGAGCCATTTTTGCATCTGGTTTAATATTATTTTTAAGGGTATTAATCAGCATGTCTTCTTGTATTGACGGCTGAAGCGTGCTGATTAAGCCCTGGCAGATGCGTTTAAGCGAAAGATAATCTGAGTTTGCAATTTCTGTTGCCAGTTTTTTGCTTACACATGGAAACCGTAACTGGACGGCTGCGTAACCACCTGAACGCATTTGATTTTGAACTGCCTGCCAGTAAATAAATTGCGCATCGTAAATATCAGCTATGGTAGATGGCATCCCTATTTGTTGCGCTGTGTTTAATATCTCATTATTGATTGATTCATTGCTGGTGCTCATGTTATTAATTCCTGTTAATTTTGTTCAATTAGTAAATCGGTTAAATTTTCATAGATAGTCCAAATGCGGTGGCCGTACCATATTGATCTGCTCTTGTCTGTCCACGCGTGATAACGACCGACCCCAAGGACTGGATCGGTTGTTGAGCTAAGCGTTGTTTTTAGATAACGAGCAGCTACGCTCAGGTTGTAGTATGGATCAAGAAGATCAAGGGGGTTTTTTTGAGGGTGATAATGTAGATTTATCTGCATTAAACCGACATCAACTAAATTTGTTGTTTGCAATATTCTGGTTAATGCAGTTTCAGCTGATTGTTTGTCTGTAAAATATTCAGGGCCATCTTTAGAGCGTAGAACCAGAGCGGTTGGTGCTATATTCCCACTCCCGGCACCTGTTGCAGATTCTGCGATTGCAATTGAATAAAGTAGAAGAGGGTCTATATTGTATTTATTACCGATGGTTTTAAATAAAGTCCCGTCTAACGTAAAGCTTTTAAATGCATGGGCATTCGTCATGCTTGATAGCGTGACGATGAGAATTAAAACTAATTGGTTAACAAATCTTGGGTTTAAAAATATTTTAAGTATCATTTCCTTGATTTCTTCGTATTAGCGTTTGTTCTCCGCATTATACTAAAAAGGTACATTTTGGGAAGGGTTTATATAGAAAAAACTGTTATTATTTAACAACTTAGAAATGTACCGTTAGTACATTTCTATATAATGATATATTGTTAAGCGTTCATTGTTTTTTTAATATCAATTAAAAACCTGAAAACTTGCATATTTTAGATGTGTGGTATATTAAATATAAATAGTAAATATTA
>JAFLJY010000300.1 GCA_022712755.1 Gammaproteobacteria bacterium | reverse complement strand
GTATAAACACGGGTGCACACGCCTCGTCTTTGCGGACAGGCTTCTAACGCAGGAACGTTGCTTTTTACTACTTTACTGCGACGTGGCTTACGCACTAACTGGTTAATTGTTGTCATCTATAACTCCAAAATCCGCCAATATCATACTATAGATATCAATAATCTAGCGGTGCCTGTTGGCATTTACTACAGGCTCAAATAAAGAACAGGCCCGGATATACTCGAAGGCCTGTCAAAAGAGGCGCAATTCTATGCTCACCGCTGGTAACTGTCAAGCTACTAACGGCGCAAAAAGCGCCATTTATGCCCATGGATGGGCGGTATATAGAAAATGCAGGAGCAATTTTCTTGTATGCCCATGAATGGGCGGTATATAGAAAATGCAGGAGCAATTTTCTTGTATGCCCACGGGTGGGCGGTATGTCGCGATGCCAACGATGGCAAGGAGCGACGCACGCCCACGGGTGTGCGAGCATGTTTACATTATGACGCAAAGAGCCAGGGAAGACGGTGCGACTAAAAGCATTTTTATCGCCAGGGCGAAAAATATTTTTAAGCGTCCTGTTTTGGCTGCTCGGCATCAGCTTGAGTTTCCGCTGAATCGTTAGTTTCAATAATATCTGCAGGCACTTCAGCATCACCTAGCTCTTCAGTCACCTCAGCGTTTAATTCTGCACTGGCCTCTTCTTCAGTAATAAAAGCAGCTTCAATATCTGCAGTACGTTGGCGCTGCCTTTCCTCATGATAAGCCAGACCGGTACCTGCCGGAATCAAACGACCCACGATAACATTTTCTTTCAGACCACGTAATGGATCGCTGCCACCACGAACCGATGCTTCAGTCAATACCCGTGTAGTTTCCTGGAATGAAGCAGCTGAGATAAATGACTCTGTTACCAGTGAACCTTTGGTAATACCTAACAGTATTGGCTCAAAGATCGCAGGTTCTTTGCCTTCCGTTTCCAGTTGCGCGCATTCATCAATAACCCGCGCACGCTCTACAATTTCACCTTTCAGGTATTTGGAATCGCCGCCTTCAATGATTTCACATTTACGCAGCATCTGGCGAATAATAACTTCGATGTGTTTATCATTAATTTTCACACCCTGTAGGCGATAAACATCCTGAATCTCATTTACCAGATACTCCGCTAATTCTTCTGCACCGAGTAAACGTAAGATGTCATGTGCACTGCGTTCACCATCAGCGATCACCTCACCCTGCTCCACTCGCTCACCTTCAAACACGTTAATGTGACGCCATTTTGGAATCAGTGATTCCACCGCCTCGCCGCTGTCCCTGGTAATCACCAGTCGTTGTTTGCCTTTTGTCTCTTTACCAAAACTGACCACACCGGACGCTTCCGCCATAATCGCTGGCTCTTTCGGCTTACGCGCTTCAAACAGATCAGCAACTCGCGGCAGACCACCGGTAATATCACGAGTTTTACTGGACTCCTGGGGAATACGCGCAATAACATCACCTACCGATACGTCATTACCGTCTTAGATATTAATAATCGCACCCGATGGCAGGAAGTAACGAGCGGCTTGTTCAGTACCGGCAATATTAAGGTCAATACCTTTTTCATCAACCAGCGTCATCAATGGGCGCATATCCTTGCCCGCTGTTGGCCGTTGCTTTGGATCAATCACCACAATGGATGACAAACCGGTAATCTCATCAGTTTCTTTCTGGACGCTTATACCTTCTGCAAAGTCAGTAAATTTAATCTTACCTGCCACCTCAGTAATGATTGGATGGGTGTGTGGATCCCAGGTGGCAACAACCTGTCCACCGGTAACCTCACCACCTTCTTCAACGGAAATGACGGCACCATAAGGAATTTTATACAATTCACGTTCGCGACCATTTTCATCAGTAACCCCTAATTCACCAGAGCGAGATACCGCTACCAGGTTACCACTGCTTTGCGGCACAACTTTTATGTTGTGCAAAAGAATAGTACCTGTCGATTTAACACTGATGCTATTGGCTGCTGCTGAGCGACTGGCTGCCCCACCAATATGGAAGGTGCGCATGGTCAGCTGCGTTCCCGGCTCACCGATGGACTGCGCGGCAATAACACCCACTGCCTCACCATGATTAACCAGATGGCCGCGCGCAAGATCGCGACCGTAACACATGGAACACACACCCTGTTTATTTTCACAGGTAATAACCGAGCGCACGAATATTTCGTCAACACCTAATTCATCAAGTTGCTCCACCCATTGCTCGTCCAGCAAAGTGCCACGTGCAATCAGGATCTCATCATCGGTATTCACTACGTCACGTGCAACCACTCGCCCCAGCACTAACTCACTCAACGGCATAACCACATCACCACCTTCGATGATGGACTGGACAAACATACCTTTCTCGGTAGCACAGTCGTGTTTCAGGATAACCATATCCTGTGCCACGTCGACCAGTCGACGGGTTAGGTAACCTGAGTTTGCTGTTTTCAGCGCAGTATCAGCCAGGCCTTTACGCGCACCGTGAGTAGAAATAAAGTACTGCAGTACATTAAGACCTTCGCGGAAATTCGCGGTGATGGGGGTTTCAATAATCGAACCATCCGGTTTCGCCATCAAGCCACGCATACCCGCTAACTGGCGAATCTGCGCAGCAGAACCACGAGCACCGGAATCCGCCATCACAAAAATATTGTTGAATGAAGGCTGGCTAACCATGTTGCCATCAGCATCTTCAACTTCCATGGTACTGAGTTTATCCATCATGGCTTTGGCAACGGCTTCATTGGCATGTGACCAGATGTCGACTACTTTGTTATAACGTTCACCGTTAGTCACCAGACCGGAAGCATATTGCTGCTGGATTTCTTTTACTTCGGCATCTGCACCTGCAAGCAGCTTTTCTTTTTCTTCAGGGATGACCATGTCATTAATACAGATTGAAATACCTGAAACGGTTGAATATCTGAAACCAGTGTACATAAGCTGGTCAGCAAAAATAACGGTTTCCTTTAAACCCACCTGGCGGTAACAGGAGTTAATCAGGTTTGAAATAGCTTTTTTACCCAGATCCTGATTGACTAATTCGTAAGGAATGCCCGCTGGAATAATTTCAGAAAGAATGGCGCGACCCACAGTGGTATCAACCACGGTGAATTTCTCTACCAGCTCACCTTCCTCATTAAATATTATCTCTTTAATGCGAGCTTTAACTTTTGCTTGAAGATGTGCGACACCGCTGTCATAGGCACGATGTACTTCATCCACATCGGCAAACACCATGCCCTCACCTTTTACATTGACCGATTCACGTGTCATGTAATAAAGACCCAGTACGATATCCTGTGACGGAACAATAATTGGGTCGCCCGATGCGGGAGACAAAATATTGTTTGTTGCCAGCATTAAAGAACGCGCTTCTAATTGCGCTTCAATGGATAACGGTACGTGTACCGCCATTTGGTCGCCATCGAAATCGGCGTTGAACGCGGTACAAACTAATGGGTGCAATTGAATCGCTTTGCCCTCAATCAGTACAGGCTCAAACGCCTGAATACCCAATCTATGCAAGGTTGGCGCACGATTGAGCATAACTGGATGCTCGCGGATAACATCCTCAAGAATATCCCAGACTTCCGTGCCTTCCTTCTCAACCATTTTCTTCGCGGCTTTAATGGTTGTTGCTAAACCACGACGTAATAATTTGTTAAAGATAAATGGCTTGAATAATTCAAGTGACATTTTCTTCGGCAAACCACACTGATGCAGCTTTAGTGTTGGACCAACCACAATCACTGAGCGACCCGAGTAGTCTACACGTTTACCTAACAGGTTCTGACGAAAACGCCCCTGCTTGCCTTTAATCATGTCAGCTAAAGATTTTAGCGGACGTTTATTGGTGCCGGTAATGGCGCGACCTCGACGACCGTTATCCATCAACGCATCTACTGACTCCTGCAACATGCGTTTTTCATTACGCACGATAATATCTGGCGCATATAATTCCAGCAAACGCTTCAGACGGTTGTTACGATTGATCACGCGTCGATATAAATCGTTTAAATCAGAGGTGGCAAAACGACCACCATCAAGTGGTACTAGTGGGCGCAAATCGGGTGGCAGCACCGGCAGAATGGTCATAATCATCCATTCAGGACGATTACCTGAGGCGATAAAGGATTCAACCAGTTTAAGGCGCTTAGCCAGACGTTTCAGCTTGGTTTCAGACCTGGTTGCACCCATGCCTTCACGAATGGTTATTTTTTCTTCTTCCAGCACCAGACTTTTCAGCATTTCATAAACAGCTTCTGCGCCCATGCGTGCATCAAATTCGTCACCATGTTCTTCAATGGCTTCAAGATAGGTTTCGTCGGTTAATAACTGTCCTTTTTCCAGCGTGGTTAAACCTGGCTCGATAACGACAAAAGCTTCAAAATACAGGATACGTTCGATTTCTCGTAAGGTCATATCCAGTAACAGGCCGATACGTGATGGTAATGACTTCAGATACCAGATGTGTGCCACCGGGCTGGCCAGATCTATATGACCCATTCGTTCACGACGTACTTTTGACTGAGTAACTTCAACACCACATTTTTCACAGACCACACCGCGATGTTTTAGGCGTTTATATTTTCCGCATAAACACTCATAGTCTTTAACCGGTCCAAAAATTTTGGCACAGAATAGACCATCACGTTCTGGTTTAAAGGTACGATAGTTAATGGTTTCCGGTTTTTTTACTTCACCAAAAGACCATGACTGCACCTGTGATGGTGAAGCCAGGCTGATTTTGATTGCGTCAAAATCTTCAGTTTGACCTGGTTGTTTAATGAGCTTAAGTAAGTCTTTCATTGCCCTAAATCCTGTTTGCTGTATATAGTTATATGGTTACGTTACTAGTCAATAAAAAGACTAATATGGCCTGTGTCTGAAGAGCCCCTTAGGACTTGTTCTCCAGTTCCAGCTCAATGTTGATACCTAAAGCACGAATTTCTTTAAGCAGCACATTGAAGGACTCCGGCATTCCCGGCTCCATATGATGATTACCATCAACAATGTTCTTGTACATTTTATTACGACCCGCCACGTCATCAGATTTGACTGTTAACATTTCCTGCAAGGTATAAGCTGCACCGTATGCTTCCAGCGCCCACACTTCCATTTCACCAAAACGCTGACCACCGAATTGTGCTTTACCACCCAGTGGTTGCTGCGTCACCAAACTATAAGGTCCTGTCGACCGTGCATGCATTTTGTCATCAATCAGGTGGTTTAGTTTCAGCATATATTTGTAACCAATGGTCACTGGGTTATTAAATGCCTCGCCGGTACGACCATCATACAAAGTAGTTTGACCACTTACTGGTAAACCTGCCAGTTCTAACATACGGTGAATCTCGGTCTCATCGGCACCATCAAATACCGGTGTTGCCATTGGCACACCTTTGCGTAGATTGTTCGCTAGCTCCAGCAATTCTTCATCATTAAATGATTTCAGATCCACTTTCTTTTCGTTATGATTATAAATTTCATTAAGGAATTTACGAATCTCTGCCACCGATTTTTTCTCATCCAGCATTTTACTGATTACATCGCCCAGACCTTTTGCGGCCAGACCGAGGTGTGTTTCTAAAATCTGACCAACATTCATACGCGATGGTACGCCTAATGGATTTAAAACAATATCGATGGGGGTGCCATCAGCGGTGTGCGGCATATCTTCAACCGGTACAATGGTTGATACCACACCTTTATTACCATGACGACCCGCCATTTTATCGCCAGGCTGCATGCGACGTTTAACCGCAAGATAAACTTTAACCATCTTCAATACACCCGGTGCTAAATCATCACCGGCGGTTAATTTATCTTTTTTCTCCGTAAAATAGGCATCTAACAACTGACGCTGCTCTTTATGCTGTTTTGCCAGCTCTTCAATACGTGCATTTTCCTGCTCATCTTTCAGACGAATTTTCATCCAGTCTTTATGATCCAGCTCTTTCAGGTAAGCCGTTGTGATTGTATCACCTGATTTCAAACCTGATGGACCACCCGCTGCCTGCTTGCCAGTGAACACATTTTCCATACGAGCAAACAGATCTTCTTCGATAATGCGCCATTGTGCATCGACATCTTTCTTTACCGAAATAATTTCCGCCTCTTCAATTTCCATTGCGCGTTGATCTTTGTCAACACCATCACGAGTGAACACCTGCACCCCGATAACGGTGCCGTAGGTGCTGCCCGATACACGCAATGATGAATCCTTAACATCCGAGGCTTTTTCGCCGAAAATGGCGCGTAATAATTTTTCTTCAGCGGTTAACTGAGTTTCACCTTTTGGTGTTACTTTACCAACCAGGATATCACCCGGTTTGACTTCAGCACCGACATAAACCACGCCGGATTCATCCAGCTTGGATAACAGACTTTCGCTGACGTTAGGAATATCAGCGGTGATTTCTTCAGAGCCAAGTTTAGTATCGCGTGCAACACTGCTTAATTCCTGAATATGGATAGTGGTATAACGATCTTCTTCAACCACACGTTCAGAAATAATGATGGAGTCCTCGAAGTTGTAACCATTCCATGCCATATAAGCGACCAGCATGTTCTGACCCAACGCCAGCTCACCCATGTCGGTTGATGGGCCGTCGGCAATAATATCGCCACGCTGCACACTATCACCAACACGTACCAGAGGCCGCTGATTAATACAGGTATTTTGATTGGAACGTGTGTATTTGGTCAGGTTGTATATATCAACACCGGTTGCAGCGTCAGCTGCTTCATCTTCATGGGCACGAATAACAATGCGCGAGGCATCAACTGAATCAATAACACCACCACGCGTTGCCACCACAGAGGCACCAGAGTCATGCGCAACGGTGCGCTCCATACCGGTACCAACCAGTGGTTTGTCTGCACGTAATGTGGGCACAGCCTGACGTTGCATGTTCGAGCCCATTAAGGCGCGGTTAGCATCGTCATGCTCCAGGAAAGGAATCAGCGATGCCGCCACAGAAACAATCTGCCTTGGTGATACATCCATATACTGCACTTCAGCTGGCGGATACAGTGAGAACTCATTCAAATGACGGCATGACACCATTCCATCTAGCAACTTGCCTTTGACATTCATAGTGGCATTTGCCTGCGCGATAATAAAGGTGCCTTCTTCAATCGCAGACAGGTAGTCAATCTCATCTGTTGCCACCCCTTTTACAATTTTACGATAAGGTGTTTCCAGGAAGCCGTAGTCATTGGTACGTGCATACACAGCCAATGAGTTGATCAAACCAATGTTCGGCCCCTCAGGGGTCTCAATTGGACAAACGCGGCCATAATGCGTTGGATGTACGTCACGCACTTCAAAACCAGCACGTTCACGCGTTAGACCACCTGGGCCTAATGCAGAAATACGGCGTTTATGGGTGACTTCAGATAATGGATTATTTTGATCCATAAATTGTGATAACTGGCTAGAGCCAAAGAATTCTTTTACCGCAGCGGCAACCGGTTTGGCATTTATCAAATCCTGCGGCATCAGACCGTCCTGCTCAGCGGTTGTTAAACGCTCTTTTACTGCACGTTCGACGCGAACCAGACCGACGCGGAAGACATTTTCGGCCATCTCGCCCACACTACGAATACGGCGATTACCCAGATGGTCAATATCATCTACTGTGCCGGTGCCATTGCGTATTGCAATCAGCTCCTTCATTACTGAAAGAATATCTGAGGTTTCACCCAGGGTTTCACATAAGTTTTTAGCGTACTCATCCTTACGTGAACTGAAATGACGATGATCATAAAGCACGCCCGATCCTTCTGAACTACCTCGTTGCAGGCGACGATTAAACTTCATACGCCCTACTTTTGAAATATCATAACGGTCTGCTGAGAAAAATAGATTGTTAAACAGATTCTCTGACGCATCTTTTGTTGGTGGCTCACCCGGGCGCATCATACGGTAAATTTCTATCTGTGCTTCAAGTTTAGTTGTGGTGCTATCAACCGTTAAGGTATTTGAGATAAAAGGTCCGGTATCCAGATCGTTTGTATAAATTACATTGACGCTTTTAATGCCTTTTTCCTGAACAAACGCGATTAACTCTTCAGTGAACTCTGCATTTGCAGGCACCATCACTTCACCGGTATCGGTATCGATAATATCCTTTGCCAGGATTTTTCCGACCAGATAATCAAGTGGTGCTTTCAGCTTCTTGACTTTTTTCTTCTCCAACAATTTAATATGACGCATAGTCACACGTTTGCCAGTTTCTACTATAACCTCTTTACCCGCTATAATATCAAAACTTGCGGTATCACCACGTAAGCGCTCTGGCACAATTTCAAAACTTACGCCATCTTTAGTAAAGGTGTATTCAATACTTTCAAAGAAAATATCAAGAATTTCCTCGTTGTTATAACCCAGAGAACGTAACAAAATGGAGGCCGGCAATTTACGTCGACGGTCAATACGAACAAACACCGCATCCTTTGGATCAAATTCAAAATCAAGCCATGAACCACGGTAAGGGATAACACGAGCAGAATATAAGATTTTTCCTGAGGAATGTGTTTTGCCTTTATCATGGTCAAATAACACACCCGGCGAACGATGTAACTGCGACACGATGACGCGTTCTGTTCCGTTGATAACAAAGGTGCCGTTGTCGGTCATTAAGGGCATTTCACCCATAAAGACTTCTTGCTCTTTTACTTCTTTTGGCGTGGTTTGCTTTTTCTTTTCCTTGTCAAAAATCTCAAGCCGTAAAACCACACGCAATGGTGCGGCATAAGTCATGCCTCGAAGCTGGCACTCTTTAACGTCAAAGACAGGCTTACCCAATTTGTATTCAACAAACTGTAACTTCACATGACCCGAATAACTTATTATGGGAAATACTGATTCAAAAGCACCCTGTAATCCAGTTGATAATCGTTGTGCCGCTGTTTTTTCTGATTGTAAAAAACCACGGAATGAATCAATTTGCATTGATAACAAATAGGGAACATCCAGTACAGGTGGACGCTTACCGAAATCCTTGCGGAGCCGTTTTTTCTCGGTAAAAGAATATGTCATCAGTAGTCCTCGAAGTTAATCATAAATTTATCTAAAATTAATGGTAACTACTCAGTTTGCTAGCTGAGCTACCACCTTCTATTTTAACTGCTAACTGTGCAGTTATTGCTTATTCACTAGCCAGGTATTACCCATATATTTCTATAGGGAAACAGGAAAAGGCCGGGAAAACACTGTTTTTCAACAGTGTTTCCAGCCTGTCCGGTCGCTGATACCGCCAACCCGCAGGGCTGCCAAGCTCAGCGTGAGTCTTCTACTTAAGCTCGACAGATGCGCCAGCTTCTTCAAGCTGCTTCTGAACTTCTTCTGCATCTGCTTTAGAAGCCGCTTCTTTAACCGTAGTTGGTGCGCTTTCTACTGCATCTTTTGCTTCTTTCAAGCCTAAGCCTGTGATAGCACGAACGGCTTTAATAACCGAAACTTTATTAGCGCCAAAGCTTGTTAATACAACATCAAACTCATCTTTTTCAGCAGCAGCTTCGCCACCACCATCGGCAGCAGCAGGTGCCGCAGCAACAGCAGCCGCTGCAGATACGCCAAATTTTTCTTCCATTGCTTCAATAAGGTCTACAACTTCCATTACAGACATGTTGGAAATAGTTTCCAGAATATCATCTTTAGAAACAGCCATGATTTTCTCCA
This sequence comes from Gammaproteobacteria bacterium, assembly GCA_022712755.1. Classification (GTDB taxonomy): domain Bacteria; phylum Pseudomonadota; class Gammaproteobacteria; order SZUA-229; family SZUA-229. The sequence continues at coordinate 4,493 of JAFLJY010000300.1, read as the reverse complement.
GTTTTTGTTAAAAGTTAATAATTAGTGTGTGCAAAGCCAAGGTCTCTACATGCATTTCTGCGCATAGCTCTATGCGCTTGCCTGCTAAGCATCTGCCAACTTGCGCTCACGTACGGCAGCCACAGTGCGAACCAGTTTCGCAGGGACTTCGTTGATGGTACGAACAAGTTTTTCACTGGGCGCTTTCATAACAGCCATCAACATTGCAATCGCTTGATCGCGTGTTGGCAATTTAGATAGCGCTTCCAGTTGTTCGATAGGTAAAACTTCACCGCCAATAGCAATAACTTTAGCGATTAGTTTGTCGTTATCTTTTGAAAAATTGCTTATAAGTCGAGCTGCTGCGCCTGGATCTTCCTGAGAGAACGCCATAACTAGCGGCCCTTTCAGTTCATCCTGCATACACTCGAACTCTGTACCTTCAACTGCACGTTTTACCAGTGAGTTTTTCGCGACCTTCAGATACACGCCTTCATTACGTGCCTTAGCACGCAACTCTGTCATGTCTCCTACAGTAATACCACGATATTCAGCAGCTACGGCTGAAAGTGCACTGGCGGCAATTGTAGAAACTTCAGCGACAATAGCTTTCTTGCTTTCAAGATTTAGTGCCACTTTAGCTCTCCTGTTAAAAAACCAGGTCAAATAAATGCAAAGCAATCATTAACCCAGCCAAGTTTAAATAGACTATGCAATATACATAATCCCAAAAGGTGCTTTCTTGCGAAATTCACCATCTACGTAGGAAATTAAGTAAACCGAACAACAATCACTTGTCACTACTGTTACACCTACGGTCTCTGACGACACCGACGCGTATAAACACTAACTCGGCTGTCAAATCTCCATCGTTGCACTTAACCCTCAAGAACAACAACAAATTAATGTTATCGTAGGTTGGTTAGGCGTTATTTTCCGTAACCCAACCTACAATTTATGCATACCTGATAAAAATCAGAGGTACACTGACTGATCAACAATCAGGCCTGGACCCATGGTTGTCGAAATAGAAATTTTTTTAAGGAATACACCTTTTGCTGCAGTTGGTTTTGCTTTCATTAAATCAGCAATCAAACTGTCAATATTTTCTTTTAACTTAGACACATCAAATTTAACAACACCAACAGAACAATGTATGATGCCGGCCTTATCTACACGATAACGAACCTGACCAGACTTGGCGTTTTTAACAGCACCTGCAACATCAGGAGTAACTGTGCCCACTTTAGGATTAGGCATTAAACCACGGGGACCTAAAATCTGACCCAACTGACCAACTACGCGCATAGCGTCAGGTGAAGCAATAACAACGTCAAAATCCAGATTGCCTTTTTTAACTTCCGCTGCAAGATCATCCATACCTACGATATCAGCACCGGCATCGGCTGCCGCTTTTGCATTATCACCATCGGTGAAAACTGCCACACGAACCTCTTTACCGCTACCATTAGGTAACACTGTCGCACCACGGACAACCTGATCACTTTTCTTAGGATCGACGCCAAGATTGACACTGATATCAACGGACTCATTAAACTTAACGGATGAAACCTCTTTTAACAAAGCCAATGCTTCTTCCAGTGGATAGACTTTTTCTCTGTCAATTTTTTCATTTATTGCTTTAGCGCGTTTAGATAACTTAGCCATTACTTCACACCCTCTGTCTCAATACCCATGCTACGCGCACTACCAGCAATAGTGCGAACTGCCGCATCCATATCTGCTGCTGTCAAATCCGGCATCTTAGTGGTTGCAATTTCTTCTAATTGCGCACGATTCACTTTACCCACTTTGTTTACATGCGGCTCACCGCTTCCTTTAGGAACACCTGCTGCTTTCTTCAAAAGAATAGAAGCTGGCGGTGTTTTGGTAATAAAGGTGAAACTTTTGTCGCTATATACAGTAATAACAACAGGAATCGGCATGCCTTTTTCCATGCTCTGTGTTTTGGCATTGAAGGCTTTACAGAACTCCATGATATTGACACCATGCTGACCTAGTGCAGGCCCAACCGGCGGACTGGGGTTTGCTTCACCTGCAGGTACCTGCAGTTTAATATACGCGTCGACTTTTTTAGCCATGTTTTTCTCCCGGGTACAAACGCCGTACTTAATTCGGGCTCCCCGCTCTATATTTAAAAAAGTTGTAAGTTTAAGGTTATAAGTTTTATGTTATTTAACTTAAAACTTATAACTTACAACTTACAACATATAACCGCTTAGCCCTTTTCTACCTGACTAAACTCTAAATCTACCGGTGTTGAACGACCAAAAATAAGCACCGCAACTTTCAAACGATTGCGAGCATAATCGACTTCTTCAACCACACCATTGAAGTCATTAAATGGTCCATCGGTAACACGCACCACTTCGCCAGGCTGATATAAAACTTTTGGTTTTGGCTTTTCAACGCCTTCGGCGACAGCATTGATAATATTCATTGCTTCTTTTTCTGTAATCGGTGCGGGCTGGTCTTTGGTACCACCTATAAAACCCATTACTTTTGGCACATCTTTGACCAAATGCCATGTTTCATCGTTCATTTCCATTTCCACCAGCACATAACCAGGGAAAAACTTACGTTCTGAACGACGCTTAACGCCATCTCTGATCTCGACCACTTCTTCAGTAGGAATCAGAATCTGCCCAAACATGTCTTCCATGCCGGCAAGGCGAATGTGTTCTAACAATGAAGCCTTTACTTTGCCTTCAAAATTTGAATAAGCATGCACAACATACCATTGTTTAGCCATAAGTTACGCTTCTCTCGCTATCGCTAGTATTATCATGGATATTATCTGGAGTTTATTATTGCCCATCACCCTGTTACCATCTGGATCGCCCGTGCCAACATCATATCGATTAACCAGAGAAAAATACCGATAATAATGACCGCAACAATAACCATAAAGGTTGTCTGTAACGTCTCCTGACGTGTTGGCCATACAACCTTGCGCACTTCCATGCGTGCTTCACGACCAAAGCCAATTAACCCCTGACCAAGGCGTGTGGTTGAACTGATAGCAATTGCCACCATTACCGCAAACACAACACCCAGCACACGGTATAACTGAGACTCAGCCTCGTAGTAATAAAAACCAACAATACCCAATAACAATACAGCTATTGCTAGTAGCAACTTGAATGAATCCAGCTTGCTTGTAACCACTTCTTCGGTCTTGGCGACCATTTTAAACACCTGCCATGATTTATTGTTGATTATCGCACCGCCATCCCTGGCTCCTTGCGAAATACCGTCCGTCCTGGACATAAATATTGGCAGGCCAGGAGGGACTCGAACCCCCAACCTGCGGTTTTGGAGACCGCTGCTCTACCAATTGAGCCACTGGCCTATTTACTTGCAACATCACTACCTTCTACATCCCTGCTTCTACAATCCTTTAACTGTAACGGGAGACAGGACTAAAGCTGCATCTCCCGCTACACATATCAGAGTAAAAATTACTCTATAATTTTAGCAACCACGCCCGCACCAACGGTACGACCACCTTCACGAATCGCAAAGCGTAAACCTTCTTCCATCGCAATCGGATTGATCAGGGTGACGGTCATTTTTACGTTGTCGCCCGGCATCACCATCTCGGTACCTTCCGGCAGATCACAAGCACCTGTTACGTCTGTGGTACGGAAGTAAAACTGCGGACGATAGTTGTTGAAAAACGGCGTGTGACGACCACCTTCATCTTTGCTCAGTACGTATATCTCACACTCAAATTTGCTGTGCGGCTTAACACTGCCTGGCTTACAACATACCTGACCACGTTCTACGTCCTCGCGTTTCAGACCACGCAGTAATAAACCAACGTTGTCTCCGGCTTCGCCTGTGTCCAGTAGTTTGCGGAACATTTCTACACCGGTACAGGTGGTGGTCTGAGTTTCGCGGATACCCACTATTTCTATTTCTTCGCCAACATTAACGACACCGCGCTCAATACGTCCTGTTACTACGGTGCCACGTCCTGAGATTGAAAATACGTCTTCTACCGGCATCAGGAAGGGCTGATCCACTGCTCGCTCTGGCTGCGGTATATAGTCATCCATCGCCGCAACCAGTTTGATGATTGATGGCGTTCCAATGTCTGAGGTGTCGCCTTCAAGGGCTTTTAATGCTGAACCGATAATAATTGGCGTATCATCACCCGGGAACTCATAAGCATCTAATAACTCACGGATTTCCATTTCCACCAGCTCTAACAATTCGTCATCATCAACCATGTCGGCTTTGTTCATAAACACCAGTACATAGGGCACACCTACCTGACGGGACAGCAGGATATGCTCTCGAGTTTGCGGCATTGGACCGTCTGCGGCTGATACAACTAATATGGCACCATCCATCTGCGCGGCACCGGTGATCATGTTTTTCACATAGTCGGCGTGTCCAGGACAGTCAACATGCGCATAGTGACGATTTTCACTTTCGTACTCTACGTGTGAGGTCGCAATAGTGATACCACGGGCACGTTCTTCCGG
>JAFLJY010000046.1 GCA_022712755.1 Gammaproteobacteria bacterium | reverse complement strand
AGTTCACGTAAATAATGTACCAGTAAATGCGGTTGTGCATTAAATGCGGCTTTATGAACAATGTCGCTGTAGGCATCCAGCTTACTGATAAGGTCGGTTTCATGTTTTTCGGTTAATAAATCCAGATTCTGGAAACCGTTTTTTATGTCGTGTTTAAGCTGCTTTTCTGACAGCTGTCCGATAACGCTACATATTCTGGCGTGTGCGTACTGAATGTAATAAACCGGGTTATCATTACTTTGTGATTTGGCCAGATCCAGGTCAAAGTCCATGTGCTGTTCGCATTTGCGCATCACATAAAAAAAACGTGCAGCGTCATTGCCGACTTCTTCACGTAACTCTCGTAAGGTAACAAAGGAGCCGGAGCGGGTAGACATTTGTACGCGCTCACCGTGGCGGTATAAGTTAGCGAATTGCACTAACAATATATCCAGTTTTTCCTGATTCTGACCAAGTGCACCGATGGCCGCTTTTACCCGTGTCACATAACCGTGATGGTCTGCGCCCCAGATGTTAATCACACGCTGGTAACCACGGGTAAACTTGTCCATGTGGTAAGCGATGTCTGAGGCAAAATAGGTCGCCTGGCCGTTATCACGAATCACCACGCGGTCTTTTTCGTCACCAAATTTTGTTGATAAAAACCATAAAGCGCCATTACGTTTTTCGATGTGCCCGGCTGCTTGCAGTTGCTCCACGGCTTTTTTAATTAAACCTCGGTCAGCCAGTGTCTGTTCTGAATACCAGCAGTCGTATGGTACGCCGAATGCTTCCAGATCCTGACGAATGTCATCAAGAATGCTGTGAAGCCCGGCTTTGAAAATAATCTGGTAATTGTCTTCACCCAGCAACTTTTTAGCACGTTCTATTAAGTCGTCAATATGGGTTTCTTTGTCACCACCAGCGGGTTCGTCATCGGCTATACCCTGAAAAACCTCATCTGATGAAAAAACGAAAGCATCGCCATGTTGTGATTTGATGCTGTTGGCGATGTCAACAATGTATTCACCTTTGTAGCCATTTATTGGGAAGGAGAAATTTATTTGATGGCATTCCAGATAACGTAACCAGACGCTGGTAGCCAGTATATTCATCTGCCGGCCAGCATCATTGACATAATATTCACAGTCCACTTCAAAACCAACCGCACGCATCAATGATGCCAGTGTTGCACCATATGCAGCGCCACGACCATGTCCAACATGCAAAGGACCGGTTGGGTTAGCAGAGACAAATTCGATTTGTACTTTTTCTTTATTGGCGGCATTGCTTTTGCCAAAATTTTCGCCAGCGGTATGAATATCTTTAATGATACTTAAGGTGCTTTCCTGTGCCAGAAAGAAATTAATAAAACCCGGCCCAGCCAGTTCCGTTTTCTTGAGTAAATTATCCGTGCCAAGTGCATCAATAATGGCTTTGGCGACATCACGCGGTGCTTTTCCCGCCTGTTTTGCCAGCATCATCGCAACATTGCAGGTGAAATCACCGTGCGCAGCATCTTTAGTGCGCGTGATTTGCAGTGCCGGTTTGGTTTTAATCAAACCGTCAGCTATAAGTTGATCCAGTGCCTGATTGAGCAGGTTTTCGATGGTTTCTTTCAAGGGATGTCTTCTGTCGGAGTTAGTGTGTTTTTGAGCAGTGCGATTATACTATTAAAGATGGTTTTAAGTTTTAAGTTTTAAGTGGCCAGTTAAAACCTGGGCGATGTACCTGTGGGATATCAAAAGACAAATCACGTCCCCGTTTTTTCTATTTACTTATAACATAAAACATAAAACATAAAACTCAAAACGTATCATAAGGATCAACATCAATCGACCAGCGAACTTTTCGTGCTGAGGGCAGTTGTTGTAATTGTGGAGCCCACCAGCTTAAAAACTGGTGCAGGACTTTTCTGTGTCCCGATTGCAGCATTATCTGGTAACGGTAACGTCCTGCACGCCGTTCCATAGGGGCGGGTATAGGGCCGAAAAGATCAATATGTTGAATATCCGTCTGTTTTGCACTGTGCGCCGCCTGTTGTAAAAAAATCTGGGCAGCCTGAGCTTCTACCGATTCGCAGCGTAGCAGTACCAGATGGCGAACCGGTGGCAAACCTGCTGCATGCCGCTCCTGCAGTGCCGCTTTTGCAAACGCCTGATAGCCGCTATGCAACAAGGTTTGCAGCAAAGGATGATCAGGGTGATGGGTCTGAATCAGTACTTCGCCCGACCTCGAAGCTCGCCCTGCCCGCCCTGAAACCTGGGTAATTAATTGTGCCAGATGTTCAGCGGCACGAAAGTCGGCGCTGAATAATGCCTGGTCGGTGTCTAATATGCAGACCAGGGTGACGTTGGGAAAATCATGGCCTTTTGCCAGCATCTGGGTGCCCACAAGGATGTCGCTTTCGCCGCTGTGCGCTTTTTTCAGCTTCTCCTGTAGTGCGCCTTTGTTGCGTGTGCTATCGCGATCAATTCGGCTGACCTGTGTGTCGGGAAAATACGCCTGTAAAAAATGTTCAATTCGTTCAGTGCCAGCGCCGATAGCCAGAATATTACTGCTGCCGCAATCTTCGCAGTGAGCAGGGGCGCGGCGTTGCGAGCCGCAATGATGACAATGCAACTGATTGCGCCGTTTGTGAAAAGTCATGTGTGCATCACAGCGATGGCAGCTGGTTGTCCAGCCACAGTCATGGCACATCAATAATGGTGCGAAGCCACGGCGATTGATAAATAATAGCACCTGACCCTGGTTGTCCAGCTGCTGTTTGATTTTTGTTAGCAGTGTTTCTGCCAGCCCTTCATGTAATTTCTGGCTGCACAAATTGACCAGTTGTATTTTCGGAAGCGGTTTTTTATTTGCCCGTTGCCTGAGATAATGCACCTGATAGCGTTGTTCATTTATATTGTTCAGGCTTTCCAGTGAAGGTGTGGCAGAGCCGAGTACGACGGGGATATTATTATTTTTTGCCCGTACAATAGCCAGGTCACGCGCATTGTAACGAAAGCCGTCCTGCTGTTTGTAACTGCCGTCATGTTCTTCATCGATAATAATCAGCCCAAGATCAGGCAGTGGCGTAAAAATGGAAGAGCGGGTGCCAATGACCAGTTGCGCCTGCTTATTAGCTGCGGCATGCCAGGCCGCATAACGCTGCTTATCATTCATTGCTGAATGTAAAACCACAATGGCAGCATTCAGGCGTGCAAGAAAACGTTGTGTTAGTTGCGGCGTTAAACCAATCTCGGGCACAAGAACCAGTATTTGTTTGTTTCTCGCTAGCATAGACTCACATAACGCCAGATAAACTTCGGTTTTGCCGCTGCCAGTAATACCGTTGAGTACATGAACCGCATGTTGATGGTGCTGCGATTCAATGTTTTTAATCGCAGCCGTTTGTTCATCGTTTAATTTAACCTTATCGCTGCCGCTGTCAGTTCCTCTCTCAGGATTTTGCTGTGTTAATAGCGCGGGCTTAACAAAATTTTCAATCAGTTGTCTTGCTAGCAGGGCTTTAAGCGGCGCACGCCAGTTCTCTGTGCGACAATTCAGCGCATCGGCATCCAGGCCATCATCAGCCGCCAGCAGTAACTGATATAGCTGGCGCTGTTTGGGCGCACGTTTGAGTGTTTGCAGGACTTCTTCTTCTGCCGGCATTGAAAAGTATTTTTGTGATGCCGGTTTGTGTGATGTTTGTGTCGGCCGCCACCAGGTATTCAAAAGCGGTGCCGCATCATCATTATTGCGAAGGTATACCGGCAGAGCCGTCTGCAAAACATCACCCAGCGGGTGAGCGTAATATCTGGCCGCCCAGAATAATAATTTTAAAATATCGTCGCCAAGCAAGTTGTGGCTGTCTAATATTTTGATAATCGATTTTAGTTTGTTTGCAGGAACCTCGCTGCCCAGTGTTTCTTCAATAACAAAACCGATCAGCTTTTGCCTGCCAAAAGGGATGCGAACGCGTATCCCTGGTTGTATTGTTTGCTTGCCTAATATGGCTGGTAGGCGATAATCAAATACCCTGTACAACGGACAGGGGACTGCAATTTTAACAATGCGTTGCTCGGATGTTTGCAGGGGCATGATGTGGGTGAGTGCTGACAAAAGAATGATGATTTTACTGCAAAATAGCCACAGATTTTGGCAAATTAAAGGGAAGAGTTAATGGTTACTTTGAATTAGAGCTTGAGTACTTGTGGATAAGTTTAGTTATTGCTGTTTTTTCTGTGGATAACTCTGTGGAAAAAATCTCTAACAGAAATAAATAACATTGACTAGTCTTATTTTTGTAATAAATATGATGAAGTTGTTACAGCGATAAAATTATTAAAATCAATAGGTTGTATAACTTGACTCTATTATTATAGAGCGAATATCAGGCTTGACAGTTAAAAAAACACAAATCTACGGGGTGTGTATAAGTGTTTTCTATTACAGCTTTTATGTTTTCAATTTAATGCTAATACTTAACAAATTTTCGAGCTTCAGGTGCGTAAGTCATTAAAATGTCAAATAAAAGGCGAGTTACTCACAAAATCTGTGGATAAGTTTGTGGACAAGAAAAAAAATCAGGGTGTTTTATACTATAAAAATAGTGTTTTTGTTAGTTTGGTTAATTTTTAACCACTAAAAATAACTATAATAATTTCAGTTGGTTATGATATTTTTGAGCTTGATAATGGTGGTTTTATACAGATAACCATTGAAATGTCAGGGGTTTGTAAACTGCTTGTGTGCAACTTGATCTTTTTACAAAAAAATAACAAATACTTAGCGATTAAAACAGGTGTTTAAGCCCAAAAGCGGACTTTGTAAGTTTTAAGTTTTAAGTTTTAAGTTTTAAGTTAAAAGTTAAAAGTTAAAAGTTAAAAGTTAAAAGGTAAGAAACTTAATACTTACAACTTACAAATTACAACTTACAAATTAAAACCTATAACTTCCGCTCTTTAGAGCACCCCATGTATAGCGAGAACAAAATGAAACAGTGGCAGTTGATTGTTGAGCATATCGAGCAAACTACCGGACGGCATTTTTCAATTCGTCAGCAACAAAGCATGGCTGGCGGTTGTATCAATACAGCTTTTTTGCTGACCGGTGAGGATGGACAGCAATATTTTGTAAAAACCAATCGATCGGGTCAGCAGGCTATGTTTGCAGCCGAAGCTCGAGGTTTGCAGGCCATCGCATCCAGCGATACGGTGAAAGTGCCGCTTCCAATCTGTTTTGGTACAAATATGGGTTTCGGCGAAAACCAGGTGCAGAGTTATATCGTTCTGGAATATTTGAATATGACTGGCAGGGCAGATCAGCGGCGTTTGGGTGAGCAGTTGGCTGCCATGCATGATGTAAACGTTGAACAATTTGGCTGGGACATCAATAATACTATCGGTGCCACGTTTCAGCCCAATGCATGGATGGATAACTGGTTAGATTTTTGGCGAGAGCAACGGCTGGGTTTTCAGTTAAAGCTGGCAGCGCAAAATGGTTATGGCGGTGAACTGCAGTCACTTGGTGAGAAACTTCTGGTTGAAATGCCGCTGCTGTTTGCTGATCGAGTATTCAGCAGCCGAACAATAAAACCGTCAATGTTGCATGGTGATTTATGGGGAGGCAATGTTGCTGGCATGCAAGACAGTACACCAATCATCTTTGATCCCGCGTTTTATTACGGTGACAGAGAGGCTGATCTGGCAATGACTTATCTATTTGGCGGTTTCAGCACGGATTTTTATGCCAGTTACCAAAATGTTTATCCACTGGATGATGGTTTTGTAGTGCGTAAAATTTTCTACAATATTTACCATATCATCAATCATTTGAATATGTTTGGCGGTGGTTATCATGGGCAGGCTATTCAAATGCTTAAGCAGGTATTGTCTGAAATAAATTAAAGGCAAGCTCCGTATGTCTTTCTTTGTTCCGCATCGGGACGAGTGAAAAGTGTAAATCCCACCGACACGTTGTGTTATCTCACACAGCACACAGTTAAAAATGCTTGTATGCTATTGAATTTATTAGCTATTAAATCTGGCATATTAGTTGCTTGCAGTATTATAGATTACGATCTTGCTAATACTGAAAAACAGTGGGGAAAACATGAAACATAAATTGCTTAAAAAAATAATATTGAGGTTGGCGTTGCCCCGTTCAATGAAGATCGACCCAATAAAAACTGAAGTGTCCAGCGGGGGTGCAGCGACGGATCAACGGGGAGGTAACTCCAGATGCAGTTTTAGAAACGATAACTTTGCTAATAATAATGTATTCTTAAAACCAGGCTTAAAGCTAGATTTGTTCGCAAAACTCATTGTTATTTCAAGTCTGCTGCTGGTAGGTTCTCAACTTCAAGCGGGGGCTGTATTACATCTAGCCATCCCGCTTTTAGATGAGCAGGGCAATCATGTACTCGACAGTCAAAAAGCTTACAGCCCTAAAATGTCCTGTGGCGGTTGTCATGACTATGACGCTATCACCTCTGCTTATCATTTTGATATGGGGCACAGCGAGTCCCGCGATGATTTCGGTAAAGACTCTGGTATACCATTGCTGAGTTCGCCAGGATATTTTGGCGGTTATAACTGTATGGGTAGCACCAACAATGACTGGGTGGCGAAAAAATCCAATGCCAGTGAAGCCGATTTTGCGGACAGGGGCGCGGCTGGCTGGATTCAACGCTGTGCTGGCTGTCACAAGGGCGGCGGCTGGATGGAAAAAGATCGTGATGGTAAGCGTTATGATGAAACTGACCCCGCAACCGTAACCCATCTTGACGGCGACTATTTTAATCGCGGTACCGATGAAAATAACCGACAAGTTGAGGATAAAACGGTTGACGGTAAACTTGTTAGAGGCACATCAGTCGTTTCGCAATGGGACTGGAAAAAAAGCGGTGTAGTCGAGGCTAACTGTTTTAAATGTCATGCCGACCTGTCCGGTCTGGTAAAAACTGATCAGAATGTAAAAACATATAACAGAGGTCGCAGCGTTGATGATCCAGCAAGAATGATACGCAATGTGCGTCGTGATGCGCTGATAGATTATGGGCATTTCCGCGAGTCCAATACCGCCATTTTAGAGGTGCTCAACTTAAAACACGAGGATAAACAGGGCGATGATGCGACTCTGGATAAAACCCTGCTGGCCTTTGACCGTGCCGACCTTGATAATAACGGCGAGATAACCGATACAGAACTGGTGCTTGTCGATGGTGAACCGCAGTTAAGCTGGAATGCAGCCGCCTTTGATGAAAATCGTCAGGTAGTCATTCCCATGTTGCGTTTTCCTGAAAACGAAAACTGCATGGCCTGTCACAGCACCAGTAATTCACGCCGTGGTTTTTACGGTTTTGGTGAAGATGCCGCCCCCACTCTTGATGAAGATGGCATTGTAGAAGATGATTATAAAGACGATGTGCATAAGGGCTTAACCTGGACAGAAAATGGTGAAACACGTCCCATTGAAAACTGTAATTCCTGTCATTCAAGAAATTATTACCAGCCAGCACATGCCAGTGTTGACCTGCATGCCGATCATAATTTCCTCAAGGGCAATTCTGATATGGACTTGCGTAATGACCTGGACTACCAGCCCAGTGCCCTGAGTTGTGTCTATTGTCATGATGATGCAGAAACGCCAGCTATTCCTTCAGGGCATGCCAACATGCTAGAGGCGCACAAGCAACGCTGGATAACGAAAGGCGACATGGCAGGATATACAGTCGATTCGTTAAGCCGCGTTACCCAGACGCATCTTGATATGATTAGCTGCGAGTCCTGCCACATTACGGATAAGGCGGGACGTCGCGGTGCTCCCCTGCAAATCATGTACCGCTACCGTCAGGCAGAAAACGGGTTGCTGCAAATTACCCCTTATGCACAAAGAGACCGCATTTACTGGAAAGACAAAAACAGCGGTACTATTTTAAACAAAACAGAGCGTAACAGTGTGTTTGAAGTGCGCGGCGGTGACGCTGATGCTGGCGACGGTCATGGTCATGACAGCGGTAGTTCAGAGTTGTACGGCGTTATTGTTGACCCTGAAACCGGTGCAGAACTGGCAGAAGTTAGCGCCCGTATGTCACATGGCTCTATGAGTTTTGGCGAGCCAACCGACTATGCAGGTTATCTTGCCCTGCGTAATGCCTACAACAAGGTATTCAAAGCAAAAGGTTTAGAAAACCCTGAGGCGGTGATGGTATTGCTGGAATCTAACCAGTACATATTAAGCCACAATACCCGTCAGGCTTCTGAATCACTGCAATGTGCTGATTGTCATAAAAAGAAACAAAACGGTTCGTTTAGCGCGTTAGTTGCTGATGATAGTGTGTTGGGCAGCACCAACAAAAAAGATATCTTTGACATAGTCGATATGCGTTTAATTAGTGAAGGCATTTTTGAATTTGATAAAGACTATATGAAAGCCGTTGCTAATGCAGAAGGTCTTGGTGGTGTTGTGTCACTTAATGTTGCTGATATTTTGCAGAGCAGCAGACGCAACCCTTCATTAAGTGCGTTGAACAAGGATATTGCAAAGGTAATGTCTGGCAAGGTTTATCAGCGTGACATTACCGATGTCATGGCACTTGCAGGCATTACTGATGCAGAGCATATACAGGCCCTGCATCAGCACAGCGGCGATAAACTATTTGTATTTACGCCAACCTATGGCGAAGCGGCAATACAGAAAGTATCCATAATGCCAATGGTCAACAGCCAGACAGTGCTGATGTTCCCGACCTATATGTTCAAAATTGCTCTTGCCGACAATGATGTGGTAAGCGCAGCTGCCAATGCCGGTTTTGGCGGTCTGAACGCGCCAGTGTTTTCACTGATGGCAACGGATATCAATGGTGAAGTCGTCAGCAGCTTTGGCAATGCCAATGTACTGGTCAAGCTGCCTTATACAGGAAGTGAAACCAGCGTTGATAAAATCAAACTGATTACCTCCAGCAATGGCGCACAATGGACGCAGGTTGATACGGCAAATATTGTGTTACTCAAGCCACAATCAGCAGAGGAAGATGGTTACCTGGTGTTTAACACGGCTAAGTTTAGTTATTTCACCATCACCTCAGCAGATGAAACCGGTGTGTCTGCGGGCGATGAGCCAACGTCGGCAGACGAGAAAAGCGGCGGTGTGTTTTCACCCTGGCTACTGCTTATGTTTGTTGCTGTGTATGCGTTGAGATTCAGAAATAAACGTTAAATTATTCCTGAGTTAACATTTTTACTCGTTCCCACGCTCTGCGTGGGAACGCATGCCACGACGCTCTGCGTCAAGAAACGCAGAGTATTCTCCGATAAGTTTCCGCACAGGAGTATGGGAAGCGAGTGATTATTTAAAACCAACAACTAACTTAATGAAAAAAGAAAAAAACAAATTTAACAAAATAATGCCCTGGTTAGCTGGCGCGGGTTTTGCTGTCGGGCATGTTGCACTAAGCACTAATTGCACATTAACAACACAGGGGCGATGCGTCACTTGCGGTGGCTGCATTATTGCTCTTGGCGCTATTGTTACCTGGGCGAAATTTAACAAACGCCGTGATGATTTTTTTATTGGTCCTTAGCCCCGTAGGTTGGGTTAGCGATAGCGTAACCCAACAAACTACAGTGCTGCATAATGTTGGGTTACGCTGTCGCTAACCCAACCTACGAACTGACAACAGTACGCACTCCTTTGCTGAGCGTGGGAACGAGTGATAAGGTGGTGCGTTATTTATCAAGGCTTATACTCTGCATGATAATTTTTAGCTATTCATCAGTTGCTAACAGTTATATTTCAGGAAAACTCGATACCTTGCTGGAAACTGATCAAACCGCTTATTACAGTAGAAGCTATATTGAAGAGCAGGCTGATATTAACTGGCGCAATAATAAAAACAATATGAACGCGGGTTTTCAGGCGGATATTAGATATGAAGAAATTGACAGCCTGGAGCATACTAACAGCCAGATTGAGCTACAGATAAACCAGTTGTTCCTCGCCCATAAAACAGCCGATATTAACTATACCGTGGGGCGATTCAATCGTTCGGATCTTCTACTGGGTTTTTATGCGCTGGACGGTATCGAGATAAAAACCAGCTGGCAAAATTGGCTCGCAGGTTTTCATGCGGGTAAACCGCGGCAAATGGAAGATTATAATATTATTGATGCTGGCAAAATTTATGGCATTGATTTAAATCACCATGTTAATCATCTAAAGCCCGGGATAATACCAGGCTGGCTAATACAAAAATTAAACAGCCGTATCGGCTGGCAGCAACTTTATCAACAGAAGATAAAACAAAATTATATCCATCTTGGACTCTCAGGTAGTGGTGAGCCAGCTTTTAATAAATCAAGCCATAATAAATTAAATCTTTATCACTTAAATCAGGTCAAAATATTTTTTAATGCCAGCTATCTCATTGAGAAGAAATCAGCAGAATCGATTAACGCTGGTGTGGAGCTAGTCTCTGACGATTTAGGACTGGCTCGCATTAACTATTCAAGCTGGAAGCCGCAACAACCTGAGCTGACTTTTAAACAAAGATTTTATTCTGTTTATGCTAATGGTAAGCAGACAACATTGCAGGCAGATTTTTTTCATAACCATAAATTCAATCAGCAATATTATGTAAGAGGGCGAAAAGTATGGCGTGAATTTGGCAACAACGGTTATGGTGTGACTGCCGGATTTGACTATAAATCGACTGCTAAAAAAAGCCCTGGCTGGCAAATGCAATGGGATAGCCTGGTATTAAAAAATGACCTTATTCATAGTCTCTATGTTGGCGTTAATCAAAGTATTTCAGCAACTTTACGCGCCAGCTTAAATACTGCTCTGCAATATAAAAAATATTCCTCAATAGAAAGTAACCAGATAATTGCCTTGCAGGCAGGTATGCAACAGATGATTAAATCAGATCTGTTCCTCGACTTTAATGCACGATATATTTATAACCACAATCTAAAAAATGAATACCGCTTAGGTTTCAGGTTAAGTTATAGGTTTGATGACGGCAGTTTGGGCCGGTTGTAGTTGACGATGGTAATGGCAAATTGTTTATCCCAATATTTGTTGCTGCGATATTTATTCCTGATACCGTTGTTACCGCTGTTGCTGACTGTATCCTTATCCGCACAGTCGGAAAATAAACCCTCAGCTGCAGTAGAAGCGGAAACAGCAACAGCCATAGAACAAAAGCAGGCGCAGGAAAAAAGCTGGTGGCAACGGCGGCAGAACCGAAGTGATATTTTTTATCCCCATAAACCACATTTCGACATTATGGAAAAAGGCGGTGATGCCTGTATGTTGTGTCATCCCTTCAGTGGATATAGTACGGATAAATACACTGCGAGCAAAAATAATATTGATGAAGAACAACTACAACTTAAATTGCTTCGCGAGATTAACAATGAACCGCTGGAAGCTATTTGCCATGACTGCCATTTAGAAAAAATAAATGCACCAGCAGAATGCGCTTTATGCCACCTGGATCCTGCCACTGTCTGGCCAGGTGATCATAATTACGATTATATAAAAAACCATGCAGAAGATGCCTACGCCGATCAGGATGGTTGTAGTAGCAAATGTCATCAACAATTATCTTTTTGTACTGACTGCCATTTTAAACGCAATTTTAGCGGCACATTCAGTGGCATCAACGTACATAAACCAGGTTATAAAACCCTGCATGGTCTTGATGCGCGCATCTCACCACTTGAGTGCGGCAGTTGTCATCAGGCTAACTATTGCAGTGACTGCCACCGAAGGAGCAGATAATGGCTGGTCTAATTTATAAGTCGTTATTTCCCCTGCTTTTATTGCTACCTGCTTTATTACTACTGGTTGCCTGTAGTGGCAACAACAATAACACACCATCAGATACTGACCTGTTACTTGATGTTTCACATGGAGGTGGCGGCGCGGCCTGGGGACTGGCTAATTGTGATGCCTGTCATGCTATTGGGGTTATTCATCAAAGTGCGACAAGTATTCGCCATATAGTAAAACAAAAAGGTTTTAACACCTGTGCTGGTTGTCATGGCAGCAATGGTAGCGAAACAAAGCGTGAGTGTATGATATGTCACAACAATAATGATTTGCCAACAGCACCGATACAAACAGGTTTGCATCAGCATGATTTTGGCGTGATGGCTGCTGTGATGGGTGAGCAAATTCTGCAAGATGAACAATGCCTTGCCTGTCACTATGGCTCGGACATGGACGGTGTGTTTGAAATCAATCGCGATCTTACTCGTTATCGCGATGCCAATGGCATCAACTCACCCTATGCCAGCGGTGCAGATTTTTGTTTGCGCTGCCACAACCGTGACCACCAGCAGGCAGATTTTCCGATTGTTGATAAAACCTTTAATGACACCTTAATTGCCATTAAAGACGATTATACGCTGGTCGATAAGCACGGTGAAGAAAACTCAGATGGTACGGGTACATATGCTGGACTACGTTCAGGTTATGTTTACGGTAGCCGCGTTGAATGCACCGATTGTCACGCCATGCACGGCACAAACAATATAAAACTTATTATTGACCAGTCAGATAAAGGCGTTAGCAAACTTGATCCGGTCATACGGGAACATCCGTATACCGTGCATGTTTACCAGGATAATTATTCCCAGCTATGCGTACTCTGCCATAATGCAGAAGCCTTGCTGGATCAGACTGATGTAGACACTGGCAATGGTTTATTTGGGGTTCACCTTACTGCGACCAGTTGTATTGAATGCCATAGCCATGGTGAAGCTGTGCAGGCTGGATTGTGATGTTGCTTCGAGCGTTATTTATATTTCTTCTGTTTCATGGCGTTTTCGTTAGCGCAGAAGATGTTCAGCAAATGCCCGCCATGCACCATCTGTTTGATGTGAAACCGTCAGCAGATATTTCTATCCCTGATAGTTTTCCACTTAACAAAAATAAACAGATTGACTGCCAGACCTGTCATGGCATTAAAGACATGAAGGATCAGGACTTTAAAAAAATTGATAAAAGCGATAAAGATTTTTTCCGCGAAGGCCCTTACGAAGTATTGACAGACTTTTGTTATCGCTGCCACGAAAAAAAACCTTATCAACGCGACAATGTTCATAAAATGCTGGACAGTGAAGGCAGCATAATTGAAGACAACTGCCTTTATTGTCATCAGGAAGCTCTGGATCCAGAGCAGGACATTAAACCGGAGGAGCGTGGTTTACGTCTGCCAGCGCAGAATATTTGTTATGGCTGTCATTTGTATACGCCTCACTTTAACGCACTTATTCATCAGCAAAAACCTGATGAAGACATGAAAAAAAGAATAAATAAATATGAGCAGCAGCACAAAATAAACCTGCCGCTTTCTGATGATGGGGAAATTATGTGTACCACCTGTCACACTCCGCATCAGATTGATGTTATCAGCCGAGAAAAACCTGCTGGCAAACAGGTTGTTAATAGTGATATGGATGAAGGCATCGTTTACCGTAAACACCCCTGGAATAAAGTTTTTATTGCAGATAAAAAAGATCGTCTTGAAACACTTGCATCACAAACAGGCAAAAAATATGCACTTAATTACCAGCGTATTGAAAAAGAAATTTTATTAAGACTGTCGGCAAAAGACGGCACGCTTTGTCTGGTTTGTCATGAGTTTTAAAAGTGAGTAACTGTTCAACAAGTCGGGATGTTTATCGTTTATCGTTCCCACGCTCCGCGTGGGAATGCATATCTGGACGCTCTGCGTCAAGAAACGCAACGCAGAGCGTTTAGTAACACGTTCCCACGCAGAGTGTGGGAACGATAAAACGTTCATGAAAGTGATATGAAATCCATAATATGCAACTGATACAAAAAATAAAAAATATCCCAAAAGCGCAAAAATACCGTTATCTAATCATAACAATTTTTTGCCTGCTATTTTTTGCCCCTTTTATTTTTATACCGGCTGCACTGGGTAATGACGATATGTGCGGCGTTTTATGTATGCGCCGGTTTTTTCTTTATTTTCCAGGCATGAGTCTGGATGATTTTATAACAGGTGTTTTCGTTGCCTGGATGGGTGTATTGTTGCTTGCCAGTATTTTTATAACCACTTTCTTTTTCGGTCGTTACTGGTGTGCTTATGTTTGTCCGGTGGGCGGTTTTCCAGAGCTGGTCAGCCGCAGTCTGAATGATCGCTGGAAAATAGAATACCGCTCATTGCCACAGGTGCCGATACGTTACGGTTACTTTGCTGTTTTTGTATTACTGATGCCGACTTTAGGTATCAGTGCCTGTAGTGTGTGTAATTTTATAACCGTACCCAGGTTATTTGAAGCCTTCAGTAGCATCTTTGGTGAAAATATAAGGGGCATTGCTTTTATTTTCTCAAGCATTGGTCTGGTTAATCTGGCGTTGCTATTCTTACTCGGATTCTTTGCCAATAAAGGTCGTGCTTATTGCCAGTTGCTTTGTCCAATAGGTGCCATGGATGCACTGGTTAATCGAGTCGGCGCAAAATTTCGTTTTACCCATCGTATTCGTGTCGAGCGTGAGCGTTGTACCGGTTGTAATATTTGCGCCCGTAACTGTATGACCGGTGCTATAAAAATGGTTGACCAGATTGCTGTGGTTGATCAGCTGTCCTGCATGGCCTGTCACGAATGCGTGGATGTGTGTGACTGGCACGCCATCGACTGGGTGGCATTACCACGCGACAATCAGGCTAAGCGAAAAAAGAAAGGTGTTGATTATCATCCTTTGCCTCAGTGGCAGGCGGTATATGTTAAAAAACCAGAAGCTAAAGGATCAGAGGTTGAATGCTCAGAAGTTAAAGGCTCTGAAGCTAAATGGTCTGAAGTTAAACTATCATGGGCAGTAAACTGGCAACGGGTTATCCTGGCGGTGATTATTATTTCGGCAATCTCGTTTATCTTCATCACTCAGGCAGAAGCAAAACAACGGCAAACAGACCCGGATGGTTGCTTTTCCTGCCATGCGCTGGAAGGTCTTGAATACATTGATGAGCAGGGTGTATTGCGAAATTCAACCATAGACCAGAGCCATTATCTAAGCTCACTACACGGCAGTGTACCCTGCACCGATTGCCACCGAGAAATTAAGGACTTCCCGCATAAGGTAGAAAATACAGAAGTTGACTGCGCAGAATCATGTCACCTGGAAGAGCCTTCCGAAGGTGAAGCTTATACCCATAAAAAACCAACCGAGGCATTTGAAAAATCAATACATGGTGAAGGCTGGAGTAAGGGTTTTACCGGCGGTAATCGGCTGGAAGAATCAACAAAACAGCAAAACCCTTCCTGCCGATTATGCCATCAAAATAGTTTGTATATAGATCCTGAAAAAGTACCGGAGTTTAAAGAGATATTTGCCCATACAGAAATGGAATGTGGCAGTTGTCATCAGGGCGAAACCTGGCTTAACCAGTTTGCCGGTCATATTTTACGTCGTCTTCTTGTCGGTCAACAAAACAAGGTAGATGAAAACAAGATGTGCAACAACTGCCATGCAGATAAAGAGCGCATGGCAACAGTTGAGATTAAAGATATCGATACAGGCGAAAAGTTTAAGGTGGATAGTCGATTTATTCTCGCCAGTGATTCTTATGCTATGACATTGCATAGTCGTTTGTTAGCAAGTAGTAGCGATGATGGCATTTCATGCAATGACTGTCATGCCCTGACAAATGAGAAGCATGCCATACAAAGTCACAAGGATATGAGTTCATCAACACATAAAGATAATCTACATAAAACCTGTTCGGCGGCTGGTTGTCATCAATTTTCAAAAAAACCTATTAACAGGGGGTTTATTAATATGGATATGCATGATCTTGACTACATCCCCGTTTATGAAAAAATTATTTACTCTCAAGCGTTCAATTTAAACACCCTATGGACAGGTTCTGCCTGGAACTGGGCGCTGGCTTTTCTAATTCCTCTTATTATTTTACTCGTTATTGGTTCTCTGCTCTGGAGTTTATTGGCCACAGTGAAAAAATCGCAAAAAAAATCTGTTATTTTTTCATTGTTTGGTGGCAACCACTTTCAGCAGCATATGATTGGTAGACGGCCAAAATCAAAGGTTAAACCTAAAAAAATAAAACAAGCAAAACAAATAAACAGAAAGCAACAGCAGCAACAGAAGGGAGTGCCGTAATGAAGCCGCTGTTAAAAAATAGCATTTACGCCTTATGCCTGTATTTGCCGGTTTTTATGGCGCAGGCAGCCCCGCTTTATTTACAGCAGCTTGAATCTGCCGCAATAGATGAAAAAAAACTGCAAGAGGCGCATAAACAGATAAAAGATTATTCAAAAATAACATTAAAAGAAGATCTTTTTGTGCCGCCTTTTCATAATCAAAATCCAGCTCAGGCAACGGATAAAAATTCATTTTGTAGTACCTGCCACCTGTTGCCGCCGCATACAAAAAATAAGCGCAAAAGAAGTTTCCTGAATATGCACAGCCAGTATATAAGCTGCGAGACCTGTCATTTTCAACCAGAAAATGTTCAGCTTGAATATCGTTGGTTAAATTTTAATGACAACAGTAATAAAAATTCAGCGCAGAATTCAAATAATAAGCGCATTACGCCTTTTTACAATAATGAAGCGGTAATTATTTTTGTCGATCACGAATTAGCCACACAGGTAAAACAAATCTGGCAAAAGGAATCTGCAGATAAAGAATTGTCTACCGAAGAGTCGCCTACCCATAAACTGTCTACCGAAGTGATACTGGAAAAAGCAAGACTTAAATTACGGATACATTCACCACTTGGTAAAAAAGGCCCTAAATGTATTGATTGCCATAATAACAAAGATCCATTTTTAGATTTAGTCTCATTGGGGTTTGATGAAAAAGAAATAAGCAAATTACAGCAACACTCAATATCACGTTTCTTTGGTCGTTATACTAAAGATGGCACAAAAAACGAGCAGCGTTTGCGGATGACTGATTTATTGCAATGAAGATTAGCGTTCCGAAAACACTCATAACGCGGTTATGGCAGGCATTACTGATTAGTCTTGTGTTTATCAGTCAAGCATTAATGGCAGAGTCCATGGCAGGTTTAACAGGCGAGCATTTACTAAGCATTAAAGCTGGACTTAACCAGCCAACGGATACTGCTATTAGTAGCAATGGCGACATCTATATTTTAAATGGTGTTTTATCTCAGATTATGGTGTTTTCTAAAAACGGGAAACACAAATTTACATTTGGCAAAAATGGCAAAGGTGATGGTGAATTAAACCTTGCCATGGCAATAAGCATTAAAAATCAAAGTGTTTATATTGCAGATACCGGCAATGCCAGAATTTCTATATTTAATTTACAGGGGCAATTTATACGAAATTTGATACTAAGCGCCGTCAGATCAGAAAATAAGCCCGTAGCCCCCGTAGCATTATTGATACTGGAAAATAAAATTATCTGGAGTGACCGGCAAAACCATCAACTATGTGTAACTAAAATCGACAATGGAAAAACCTTAAATTGTTGGGGCGCGCAGGGTGATGCAGATGGACAGTTTAACTACCCGTATCAGTTAGCCGTTGATGAACAGGGTTACATTTTTGCCATTGATGTACTCAATGCCCGTGTTCAGGCGTTTAGCCGGAAAGGAAAACACTTTATGAATATCGGGCGTTTTGGCGTGGCTGTAGCAGGGTCTTTGTTTCGCCCTAATGGGCTTGCTCTTGATGCAGACAATCATCTTCTGGTCAGTGATGCTTATCTGGGTACACTACAAGTTTTTAAAAATGGCAGAGCGTTGGGTTTATTAACAGACGGCGAAACAAACAATTTACTATTTAAATCCCCTACCAGCTTGACCCTGCATACTAATTCGCTTGGCCACACCAGGCTTTATGTGACTGATACATTAAATAACAGCGTTGAAGTATTCAAGCTAAATAAAATCGACAAAAACAAGCATCGATCTACAGCAAAAGCTGCAACAAAACTGCAACCGGGCAGCTCCAGAAAAAACTGTGTTATTTGTCATATTTCATGGGCGGATAATTACATAACGGACAAGTCTATAACAGATAAGGCTATAACAGCCAGGTCTATAACAGATAGGGGCAAATCGAAAAATAATGAAACACAGGTAATACCCGTTGCGCATGAAGATATGTGTTATAGCTGTCACCATGGTGTGGTGATTGATTCAAGAGATGCCATTGGGCATAAGCAGCAGCACCCGGATATTCATCATCTGCGGGATGATAAAAATGCCGGTGATAAAGACGAAGATGAGATTCCAGAAGAATTTCCTTTAATTTTTGATGCCACGGAAAAAAGTAAACAGCTATATTGCGGTAGTTGTCATACCCCACACAAATTTAATAGCGATAATGATAACGATACAAGTCTTAATAAGCAGCACAATAATAGCTGGATGCGCGAATCAAATAATGCTGGAGAAATCTGCCAGCAATGCCACCAGTCAAAACTTGATCATGTGCGAGATAAAAAACGAGAAACTGTCGGCGTGAATCATCCGATTGGAATTTATTTAAAAGCGAATGATTCAGCTAAGCAGGGTGAAAACAATAAACATTATGCAAGAGATAAAAACCTGCATGATGGACTACCTGAAGAAATGTTGGATGGGGATGCCAGCCTAAATAATCAGCAACAGATGATTTGCCAGAGTTGTCACAAAGTGCATGGTGCAGAAGAAGAGCAGCTTACTGCTATTGAGTTTTCAGATGCCAAATTATGCGTACAATGCCACCAGCGTCACGATGCAAAAGACCTTAAAGAGGCGCGCAAAAAAGGCGTGCATCCCGTAAATGTGAAAATGAATATCAAACTGGAAGATTCGGTTAAAATTAATAATAAAGAGATTACATTTATTAACTGTCTCACCTGTCACAGCGTGCATGATGGCAAGGCTGACAGTGCATTGTTAACCATGGATAACAAAAACGGCGAACTGTGTAATGTTTGCCATGAAGATTACAATAAGGTGGTTAACACAGACCATGACTTACGCCTTAGTGTACCGAACAGTAAAAACAGATATGAGCAAACCCCCAAACACACAGGTGCCTGCGGAAGCTGCCATAGTATGCATGAGGCTGAAGGCTATAATGCAGAAGCTTATAAATTTTCACTTGATGCCAGCGTTAAAAACGCTTATCAGGGAGAAGAGCAATTTTTGCCGCGAGATCAAATGTGCCTTAACTGTCATCACGAAGACGGTGTAGCAGATAAAGCACAAATAAAATATTTCAGTCATCCGGTAAAAGACATGATACTGCGGTCGGATAAAAACGATTTATCACCACACATGCCATTATTAAATAAGAATAATGAAGTAAGTGAGTTTGGCGAAATAGCCTGCATTACCTGCCACAATCCGCACCGCTGGTCAGCTCATAAAGACATAGAGGATAAGGTTATTAGCATAGATAAACCGGCTGATACACAGCTTGACATACAAGTCGAAGCGCAAGTCGACGCACAAGTCGAAGCGCAAAACGAAAGCATGGAAAAGAACGATACTGGTAATATACTCAGTAGTTTTTTACGCAATAAAGAAATGCAAAACTCATTCTGTACAAGCTGCCATGGTATTGAAACAAAAATTTTATATAAATATTATCATCTTGAATTGTCGAGGTAGTGAAAAAGTGCTCAATTAGCGCAATCAATGTACATCAATGGTGACTAATATGATAAGTGTAACATTTACCCAATTCAGAAAAGATGCGTCAGCCTTATTCACTGCTGTAGAAAATGGTGAAATAATAAAAATACTAAGACATGGAAAACCAATAGCAGAAATATTGCCTTACAGGGATTCAGCTAATCATCTCCCATCATGGAAAAAAAGAAAAATTAGACATCCAATAAAAGGAGAAGAGTTATCTTCACTGATATTGAGTGAAAGAGAACAGGCATCGTGAGGGTGTTTTTCGATACCTCCTCCTTACCATGGTTTTTATAATTCGTCTCCCCCAAGGGGTTTGCGATCAGGCACTTTATCTAATATGTTTTTAAAATCTTTTTTCCTGGCTCTGCTGGCTCGGCTCATTAAATAATCCTCGGTCATTAATGCAGATATTTTTTCAGAAACCGCCGAGGATATAAACTGGTTTATCGATACTCCCTCATTCTTTGCAATTTCCTTGATGTGTCTATGTATTGAATCAGGCAACCTTAAACTTAAAGCGCTCATTGTATTTCCTCCAATAATATTTTCGGGGTTATCGCTCTCACTCCAAACTTATTAAGCTCCTTAAAATCTTTAATATTGTATGTCAAAATTGTTTTTGTTTCAGAGGCAACCGCTAACTCCAGAACAAGGTCATCTTTCGGATCAGGTAGATAGGGTCTCCATAAAAAGTATATTTTCTGGTGGTCGCTTAATTTGCATATATTATTAAGGATTTTTTCAATATCCCCATCTGTCAATTTTAGTATCTGTTTATTTCGCTTTAGAACGTCTTCGTATTCAAATAATAATGCAGTTGATAGATAAATGTTAATTCTTCCTTTTTCTATTAATTTAAGTATTTGGAAAGAGGCGCCATTTGATGAATAAAGACCGGCATATAACACATTGGTATCAAGAATCAAATTGATTTTATTCATATTTTCATAATACCGCATACGGTATTATTGTGTCAATTATTATTAGGACAAGTCTATTTACTTCTAACAGTTCGTCGCCTGGCTCAGTGCCTTACCTCAACAAACGGACTCTTCTTTTAAAAGTGTAAACCCCTCCGTCAAACTGTGTTATCTCACACAGTGATTAATTTCAATTATCCTGTAAGACGCTGTTTTTATTAATTATGTTGGTTGGCATGTTTTTTGCTATTAGTTTTTGTATCTAAAATAAAAAAAGTTGTGGAGAAGACATGAAAAAAACATCGTTTATTAATACAGCATCGAAATTAGCACTGTTTAGTGCTGTGGGTTTACTGGTTGCCTGTAGTAGTGGCAGTGATGATCCTGTCGATGCCAGTATCAGCGGCACTATTTTTGCTGCGGCTGTTAGTGGGGCAGATGTCACGGTTACTGATGGTACTAATACCGTGGCAGGACCGGTGACTACAAATGCTGCTGGTGAGTACAGCCTGGTTATACCTCATGGCAGTTTGAATCAGGGCTTGTATATTAAATCTAGCGGTGGGTCATTTATTGATGAAGCTACAACTCTTAATGGAACGGCTGGCGAAATGCTGGCTTATGTAGCCGCTGGTTCACTAAAAAGCGGTAGCAGTGTATCGGTAACACCAGGCTCAACAATTGTTGCAAATCTAGTTGCGAAGGGTGGTAAAACTCTGGCTGAGGCTCAGACGGCTTTTGCTAATGCGTTTGGTTATACACCGGATACTTCCATTACCCCGTTAAATGCAACGGTTGCACCAGCGGCAGGAGCAAGCGAAGAGGCGAAACTGGCAGGTCTGCGGGCAGCGGCTTTTAGTCAGTTGATTATGGATTTATTTTTGTCACAGGATGATCAATTTGACCTGTTTGCAGCACTAGCTAAGGATTTATCTGATGATTCATTGAATGGTGTTGATGCATCTGATGTAGTAGTTACTGTTGGTGCTGTAACGCTTAAAGTTGATATACATAGTGGTTTTAGTCAGGCACTGACTGGTTTTCGCGCTGGTCCTAATAACGAATCTGGTTTAACCCCTAACAAAATAGGTAATGTACCGTTTGCTAAAGTAGTACTGACAGATGACTATAAAATAGAATATCTGCCCGGCATGATGAAGGCGATGACGGGTAAGTCAATGTTTAAACTGAAAATCACAAACCGTAGTGATGGCACTCCAGCATCAGGGTTAACGCCTGAGCTGATGCCAATGATGAACATGGAAGCACACAGTCATAGTTCAGCTAAGGGTGTTTGTGATGAAGTCGGTGTAACAGGTGAGTATAACTGCACCATGTACTACGTGATGGCCTCGGTTATGGCTAGTGGCGATTCCATGGGGTATTGGAAGTTGACGGTGATGCCTGCTATGGGGCAGTCAGCCACTTTTTACCCAATGGTTATGATGTCTATGGGTGATACCACACTGGCAAAACTTGCTGGGCAGGCTGGTGAAGCAAATGATTCGATTTTTGACATGACAAATATTTGGGCAGCTCGCAAGTATTTTGTGTTCAATGATGGTTTGATTAAAACAGGTGATACTTACACATTCAATATATATGTTGCTGCTATGGAAAACATGATGAGTTATCCGGCAGTATCTGTTGGTACTGCATTGAAAAGGGGTAAGAGCTTACTAATGTTCAATGTTGATACGATGACTGTTAAAGTTTCTACTGATGCAACTAACTGGAACGATGCTACTGGTGACAACGGTTTTTGGTCAGCTACAGGTTTAACTCTAAATAGTGACAACAAAATTCATGTCAAACTCACTATAAACGGTACTGCCAAGACTATAAATGATAATGACTACGCCACCTTCACCATAACCCCACCTGGCGGAATGTAAACAACAGATGTTATTTCCTAAAAAAATGGCCCTTGCAGCAGCAGGGGTCATCTGCTTGTCGATGCCGCCTGTATGGGCGGCTTCCTGTTGTGGCGGCGGCTCTGCCACTTCATTAATTCTGCCCAAGTTTTCCAGTGCGATGATGGATATTTCTCTTGATATTGAGAGTTATAACGGTTTCTGGGATAGTAACGGCGACTATCGTAAAGATCCACCGGGCAGCGACCTTAATCAGTATCGCTTAAATTTGGGTTACGCCATGCGCCTGGCATCACGCTGGCAGGCGGCTATTGTTGTGCCTTATGTGTGGAACAGCAACCAGTATGCCGGTCTCTCATCGAGCACCAATGGCCTGGGTGATATGACGTTGGGATTAACTTATGAGGCCTTTGATGGCATCAAATGTATCTGGAAGGTTCGCAACTGGCAGGATCTCATCCCCGCTGCTTATTTTGGTCTGGCATTAACCGTGCCAACGGGCATCTCGCCCTATGATGACGTGACCAACAGTTTTGATATTACCGGTCGTGGTTTTTATCGGCTTGACGCTAACATGTTACTCGATAAAACCATTTATCCATGGAACGCTTCATTACTTCTTTCTTATGGTGTTCATCTGGATCGAGATGTTAATCGTGAGTACGGTAAATTTGTCGAACCCTATAAAAAGGCGTTAGGCGACAGGATGCTGGGAACGGCAACCTTTGGTTACACCCACTTTCTCGATAACATGGATACCATGACTTTTACTCTTAGTTATTCGCACCTGCAGCAAGATGAGGGTAGCATAAACAGTCGCCCTGACTTCAGCACTGAGATGGAGAAAGATTCCATTGGTGCAATAGTGGCTTACTCTACAATGAGCCGCGACTGGGTGTATAAACTCAGTTTTATTCATTCCAGACCGAAAGATGGTGATGGGCTGAATTTTCCGGTGACTGATATTGTGACACTGGGGGTTAGCCATGTTTTCCGTTAGATTGGTTTTATGGGCAACTGTGCTGACATCGATGCTGGGTCTTGCTGGCTGCGGTGATATAACAGATGATCTGTTTCCTGATAGTAGTGACAGGCGGCCGGATGTTGAGGCGGGAACTGATGGTGTGCAAGTGAGCCAGCAATCGCCTAACTTCTTTTTGTCCGATTCAGAGGATGTTAGTCGTGATCTTTATGATGAGCTTGTGACAGGTGCTACTACTGGCGTGGTACTTTATTTCACAATGTGGTGTCCCATTTGTGACGCACATATGAGTCACATGCGTGAAAATGTCATACCAAACTTCCCCAATGTCAGTTTCTTTCTGGTTGATTATGTAAGCGGTTCGATTTCTAATACCAGGGCTGCACAGATATCAAGCGGATATGCAGGTATAACAACACTGGCTGATGTTGATCAGACTGTGTTTAATTTATATAAAGCGTCCATGGGTACGACCATCGTAATCGACAGTGTCGGTAATATTGTCAGGATGAATGAGGATTACAAGGACGGCGTGAAACTGATAGAAATATTACAGGCGCTACCATGAAGATAGTTCAAATATTGCCTGTCTGTTTGCTACTGCTTGTTTCATCATTGATGACTGTGTTTGCCGATGATGGCCGGGTGTCTGATGAACAGTCGCCTGATGAACAGAAACTTTCTGCACAGGCTGCAGATGAAACTATGGGTATGGATGACGGCGTTTACGCAGAAAGCCTGTTTAACGGCAGATGCCAGATGTGCCATCAGCTTCCAGAACCTGGCATGTTGAAGCCGAAACAATGGAAGTTAATACTCGCCGTCATGCAGCAAAGAATGCAGCAGGCGGGTGTGCCACCGTTGACTGAAGAAGAAACGCAGATGCTGTTAGAATACCTGAGCGCACGCGCACGTTAGTTCGTAGGTTGGGGTGAGGCACGAACCCCAACAAAGTGCCACAGATAGACTCGTTGGGGTTCATGAAAAATCACCCCAACCTACAGGGCTGTCCTCTCAGCCATCGGAAAAGATCTTATACAACAGTGGTACAAGATCTCTCACGATGGTTGTGATGACAAAATAGCGTAGAGCGTTCACACTCCAGCCGGATTAGTTAAAAAATAAATTGAGACTTCATGAATAAACACATTATTTTTTCATTATTGTTTATCTTCAGTGGTTTGGCTCAGGCTCAAACATCACTAGCTAAATTATTGCTGGTGCCTGAGCCTGAGCGACATGCTGCGCCGGCTTTTTCAATAGAAAATCTGCGCGGTGGTAATGCCGCTCTGGTGGACTATAAAGGCAAGCTGGTATTACTTAATTTCTGGGCCACCTGGTGCGCACCATGCCTCAAGGAAATGCCAGGTATGGAAAAGCTGTGGCAAAAATACAAAGAACAGGGTCTGGTGGTTGTCGCAGTCTCAGTCGATGAAGGATATAAAAAACGTATAAAAACATTTTTAAAATTATACGATTTGAGTTTTCCCATTCTGTTAGATCCTGAAAGTGAAGTAAGTGATCTGTATAAAGTATCCGGCATACCCGCAAGTTTTCTAATCGACCGTAACGGAAAAGTTATCAGTCGTATTGTTGGTGAAGATGACTGGTTTTCAGATGATGCTATTCAACTTGTGGAAGACCTTCTTGCACAGTAAGCGCAGCAGTTTGTTGGTTGGGGTGAGGCTACAAAGGTTATGTGGCTGAACTATGTACATCTTGAATCTGAACATCAACCCGGTGCAATAGCCGGGTAATTTAAATTTCTCGTGACTCTGCGCATTTATTCAAACAATTCTGTAAAAAATTTCTACAAGCTGTGTGATACCACACAGTATTAAATCTTCCTGTGTCCATAAGTATTTGAATCTCAAAGCATTGCAACATGGCGCGTTTATTGCACTATATTTCCTGAAGTATGAAAAATATTTGTTGTAAAGGAGATATGAACTTGTTGTATAAAAGTAAAAAAAGAAAGGCTGGTTCTGGCCAATTATTAACACTATCTATTGCTTCAGCCTGTTTGTTGATGGCGGCGTGCAGTAACGATAACGATAACGTTAGCGTTGATGATCAGGTTATGTCACTGGTTAAAGCAGCGGGTATAACGGGTGATCCGAGTACCGGTAGAGCCTTGCCTTCAATTAATGACCCGAAAGCGCAGTTGGGTAAAAAACTGTTTTTTACCAAAGGTCTGGGTGGTAATGAAGATTCAGCTTGTGTCACCTGCCATCATCCATCCTTAGGTGGTGGTGATAATTTATCACTATCAATTGGAGTGAATGCCGAAGCAGCAAATTTATTGGGACCAGGTCGCTTTCATGATGAAATTAAAGCGGCTGATGATAATGACA
Source organism: Gammaproteobacteria bacterium (assembly GCA_022712755.1). GTDB lineage: Bacteria > Pseudomonadota > Gammaproteobacteria > SZUA-229 > SZUA-229. The sequence continues at coordinate 771 of JAFLJY010000046.1, read as the reverse complement.
GTGAATGGGACGGTGGTCCAACCGTGCCAAGAAACGCACCGACAACGTTCAATATTGCCATGTGGGATCAGGTCCTGTTTCATGATGGTCGTGTAGAAAGTATAGCTAAAACACCAGGTGCAAATGGCGATGACGGTTCTGGTATACGTACACCCGATTCAGCTTTTGATGTTGCCGATCCAAATGCCGGTACAACTTTGGCTGCAGCACAATCACGTTTCCCGGTAACTTCACCTGAGGAAATGCGCGGTTTTGCCAATTTGGTTCCTGATCATAATGCAGCGGATCGTGTGGCGATAGAAGATAAATTAAAAGCTGATGATGACTGGGTTTCTGAGTTCGACGCTGTTTTTGGTAATGGTACAACTATTACTTATATGCTTATTGCAGATGCCATCGGCGAATATGAACGCTCTCAGGTGTTTGTTAATACACCGTGGAAAGCCTATATTGAAGGCGACACGGCAGCAATTAGTGAAGCCGCTAAACGTGGCGCGGTGATGTTTTTTGACAGCATTGAAGACGGTGGTGCCAACTGTGCCTCCTGCCATTCCGGTGATTTCTTTACCGATGAACAATTTCACGTTATGGCAACACCACAGGTTGGTCGCGGCAAAGGAGATGATAACGGCGCATTGCCTAATGATGATTTTGGCCGCTCCAGAGAAAGCGGTGTTATGGCGGATAAGTATAAATTTAGAACGCCAACATTGCTTAATGTCGAGGTTACCGGGCCGTGGAGTCATGCTGGTGCTTATACTACACTGGAGA
>JAFLJY010000045.1 GCA_022712755.1 Gammaproteobacteria bacterium | reverse complement strand
GCTGTGGGTCTGGTACATGTAGCTTGGCGCATTGCAAAGCTACATCAAGGTCGATCGGTAAAATCCGCCCCTCAAAACGAGGCAATACTTCATCATCAACCCAGGCACGCAGCAAGGCACCTTGCTTTTTATCTTTACGCATTTTCAGCAACACGCCGTGCTCTATTTCAAGAACACTTATGACCGATAAATAAAATCGGCTGACAGGAACACTGGCAGCCCACTCTCTTAAAAGAGGCTCTGCTTTATCTGGACGGCGTAGTGCTGAAATTACATTTGTATCAAGCAAGTACATCAAGATAAATCGGCTGGTGTATGCAGCGTACCGGCTAGCTTTGATGGCTCAAAATCAAAGTCTGCATCGCCCGTTTGAGCAATGGCATCTAACAATGAAAGCCCACCGGCTAATTTCTCATAATCTTCAAAAGATAAAAGGACATGCGCAGTGTGGCCACGATCTGTAATAAAAACAGGGCCTTGTTTCGTGGCTTTTTTCGCGCCGCTTGCGTCTTGATTAAATTTGCGACTGCTTATTGTGATAGACATAATACTATACCCCTATAGCTTTAATGTAGATATGTTACTACATACTCAAAGATTATTCAAGAAATCCATAAAAAGGCTTCTGTTTCCAATGTCTGCTCATGCGATTTCTTGACACTATATTAGAAGTGGCTAAAGTTCCGTTATGTGGTGTAAGCGGTCTTAAAATACTAACAAGTATGATTAAACTTAGGATTCCATTTTTTAAGGCAAATTACGGTTCTGTATACACTTTGTATTAGTAAAAAACGTGGGTTTGCAGAACTAGCGTATCCATGCGTCATTACTGCAGGCCTACGTGTTGATTTGTAGAAAGTTATTAGAGATGCCCTAAACCCAATCCTTAGGTTTTAAATAATAATCATAAAGTTTTTTTTCTTCAGAGTTTTCCGGGATACTTCTATTGTATTCAAAATGCACAACGGGTGGCAGTGACATCAAGATAGACTCTGTACGGCCACCTGTTTGTAGGCCAAATAAAGTACCACGGTCATAAACCAGGTTAAACTCGACATAACGCCCACGACGATATAACTGAAAATCACGTTGTTCTTTAGTATAATTTTCATTTTTTCTACGTTGCACAATAGGCAAATAAGCATCAATATAATGATCGCCAACACTCTGCATAAAGGCAAAACTATTTGTAAAACCGGGTTCGTTTAAATCATCAAAAAACAAACCACCTATGCCGCGTTGTTCATCGCGGTGTTTAATATAAAAATAATCATCGCACCAGGTTTTGTATTTTTTGTAAGTGTCGTTGCCAAAAGGCTCACAGGCTTTTTTGGAAACGCTGTGCCAGTGGATACAATCTTCATCATTGCCATAGTAAGGGGTTAAATCAAAACCACCACCGAACCACCAGACGGGTTCTTCATTTTCTTTTGTAGCGATAAAAAATCTTACGTTGGCATGTGAAGTCGGAATTTTTGGGTTTTTTGGATGGATGACTAAAGACACACCCATTGCCTGGAATTGTCTGCCAGCTAATTCGGGGCGATGCGCGGTGGCTGAGGCGGGTAGTTCATCGCCACTGACGTGTGAGAAATTGACCCCGGCCTGCTCAAAAACATCACCATTACTTAATACCCGGGTGATGCCGCCGCCATTGCCAGCTTCTCGCTGCCATCCATCAATAATAAAATCTTCTTTACCGTCTTCTTTTGCCAGTGCGTTACAAATGTTTTTTTGCAGTGATATTAAATAGGCTTTAACGGCATGGATGTTGGGTTGATCTTTGCTATTCATAATTTTTTCGGGGGCTAATTTCTAAGAATTTTATTATCGCATAATCGGATGATTGTAGATGACTTACTGCTTTGTTTTTTATTTGCAATGAGAATTTTATCAATTTTATGGTGAAAATATTGATGCAGTTCGAGGGCGTTTGTTGCCGGTTTTTTGCCTGACAGGTTGGCGCTGGTTGAAATAATAGCGTGCCCTAAGGCGTTGCACAATCGTTGTACTTCATCGTGTTTGCTAATGCGAATGCATAATGTTTTTGTGTCACCGACTAACCACTCTGGTGCAGCAGGGCTGGCTTTAACAATCCAGCTTGTTGGCCGGGTGTTTTGTGTCAGGTTGTTTTCCTGTGTCTTTTCTATCTGGATTAAAGGTTGTATTTGATCAATGTCTGCCGCCAGTAAAATAAATTGTTTGTTTAACGGGCGTTGTTTAATAGCATTAATCTTTTCTACCGCAGCCTGGTTATAGGGGTCGCAACCGAGGCCGTAGATGGTGTCGGTAGGGTAGGCGATAATGCCACCTTGTTTGATGATATGCGCTGCATGGCGTATTGAAAAATTACTGGCCATAATGTGTAGTAGTTCCAACTTATCTGACAGAGTGTGTCTGATTTACTCGTAATAGTGAATGACTGAATCCGGTCATAAAGAGAAGTTGGAAGTTATCAGTTGGCAGTTTGCAGTTAAAAACAAATGCACTTAAAAGCCGCGATCTGCCTGGCAAAAACACTGGTTTTGCTTTTACTGCCAACTGACAACTGCAAACTTCTCTTAAGTGTCGAAACCGGTCATTACAAATCTGTCACTGCCTGTTAGATAAAATGCAGGCTTATGCCCTGGGCTGTATTCGCCCTGAATGGGCTTGTGTTTTAGCCAGATTTTTTGACCGTCTTTTTCTTTACGACTTTTTTCTTTACCGTTTTTTTCTTTGTGGTCTTTTTAGCGGTTTTTTTCTTGACGGTTTTCTTCTTCGTTACTTTTTTCTTAGCAACCTTTTTCTTTTTACCGCGACGGAAAGGTGCCGCTGCCAGCAGTTCTTCGCATTCTTTCTGGGTCAGCGACTTTGGTTCTTTATCTTTGGGGATTTTTGCGTTTTTCAGACCGTCAGTAATGTACGGCCCCCAGCGACCATTTAATATTTCTATGTCGGTGCCAGGGAAATCCTTGATGTGTTTATTGGCATCAAATTCTTTTTTCACCTTAACCAGTTCCATCGCCTGCTCATGGGTGATGTTGTACGGGTCGATGCCTTTGTCCTGATGTTCTTTATTGATGGAGACAAATTTGCTGGCATATTTTACATAAGGGCCAAAGCGACCGTAGTTTGTTGATAGTGCTTCACCTTCGGGGGTTTCGCCCAGGTCGCGTGGTAATTGCAGAAGGAAGTAAACATCATCCATGGTGATGTCGGCCATTTTCTGTCCCGGACGCAGGCTGGCAAAACGCGGTTTTTCTTCATCGTCTTTATCACCGATTTGCACAAACGGGCCATAAGGACCCATACGTACCGATACTGGTTTGCCGGTTTCTGCGTCGGTGCCGATATGACGTGACTGGGCGACATCGGCGCGACTGACGTGTTCTTCGATATGATCAACGGTTTCTTTAAACGGTGTCCAGAATTTTTTAAGTAGTGGCACCCAGTCATGCTCTCCACGTGCAATGCAGTCTAATTCGTCTTCCAGATCAGCGGTGAATTCATAATCCACATATTTTGTAAAATGTTCGGTGAGAAAGCCATTAACGATGCGACCTATATCGGTAGGTGTGAAACGGCGACTTTCCAGTTCAACATAGTTTCGATTAACCAGAGTTGAAATAATGCTGGCATAAGTTGACGGGCGACCGATGCCATATTCTTCCAGGGTTTTAACCAGGCTGGCTTCAGTGAACCGCGGTGGCGGTTCAGTGAAATGTTGTTCATTTCTGATTTCCAGCAAATCAATTTTTTCACCCCGGATTAATTCGGGGAGCAGTTTTTCCTTGTTATCATCGGTCTTGTTATCGTCACTGCTTTCCATATAGACCGACATGAAGCCGGGGAACTTGATGGTAGAGCCGGAAGCACGGAAGCTATTGCCGTCGCCGCAGCCAAGCTCAACGCTGACTGTGTCCAGTGTGGCATGGATCATCTGGCAGGCCATGGTGCGTTTCCAGATGAGCTGGTAAAGGGCAAATTGATCTGGATTCAGCTTGTCTTTAATGTCTTCGGGTATATGGCGAACTGAAGTCGGGCGAATGGCCTCATGCGCCTCCTGTGCATTTTTTGATTTGTTTTTGAAGATGCGTA
>JAFLJY010000044.1 GCA_022712755.1 Gammaproteobacteria bacterium | reverse complement strand
AGAGACACAGAGAAAAACTTTTTGTTGTTTATTGCGCCTGCGGCGCATTAAACAAAATAAAACTCTGTGTCTCTGCGCCTCTGCGGTTCAAAGCTTTTGACTTTATTTTTAAAGGTCCGCTAATGACCGAACTCAGTCATTGCCTGGTTAATTTGTAAAGTTTTGTAAATTTAACTGAAATTCACAATAAAATCATGGTATTAAGCTATAATCATCAACTCGTAAATAATATAAATTAAGACTTATTTTTTATGAAGTGCTGTACTATTGAAAAAAACATACCTTCCCATCAGGAATTTATGCATAAATTCATTATTGGGAAAAGGGCTTTATGAGCAAAGATAAAATATTATTTGTTGATGACGACCAGCGTTTATGTCGACTTGTAAAACGCTATGTTGAAAATTATGATTATGACTTTGTGTCTGCTCACAGTGCTGATGGCGCACATAAAATGTTAGTAGATAACGAAGATATAGCATTGATATTGCTGGACATCATGCTTCCAGACAGAGATGGGCTAACACTGGCACAGGAAATTCGCCATCAATTGACCACGCCGATTATATTCCTTACCGCCAAAGCGGATATCGATGACAAGGTTAGTGGTCTGGAAGCGGGTGCTGATGATTACATAACCAAGCCATTTGAAGAAAAAGAACTGATCGCCAGAATTCAATCTGTATTGCGTCGAACTCAGGCATCGCAGTCACCACAAATTAACAAAACACATGCGTATTTTTCAGGTTGGAGTCTCAACCTCATTAATCAACAGTTATATTCACCTGATGGTATTAACATAGAAATAACCAGCACAGAATACCGCCTGTTATTAGCACTTATTAGCAGACCCAATGTCACTATTCACCGTGAAGAAATACTAAATATACTTTCAGGTCGCGAATGGTCGCCACTGGACAGGTCGGCTGATATGGCAATTTCAAAATTACGTAAAAAGCTCACGCATGATTCACACAAGTCTACTTTGATTAGAACCATAAGAAACAAAGGTTATCAACTTAGTGCTGAAGTTGAGTTTGTAGAAATACATTAAATATTCAGTTGTCAGTTATTAGTTATAAGTGTTCAGTTGTCAGTAATTAGTATGATTACTAAACACTTACAACTTATAACCTACAACTTACATAACTCGTCATCTCAACAAATACCGCAGCTAGCATGTTCAGAGTATCTATTTATATTGTATTTACGCATTTTTTCTGCAAGTGTGGTGCGGCGCAATCCCAGTGATTTAGCTGCATGTGCGATAACACCATCGGTATTATCAAGTGCGTCTTCTATAATTTTTACTTCTACGCTGGCTATATAAGTTTTAAGATCGAAATCTTCGGCAGGAAAATTAACCTGAAGGGGCGCGATACTACTGCCAAGTTTGCTACAACCAGTGCCATAGTCAGATTGAAATTCGTTATCATCTAAATCCGGCAGTTCAATCCCTTTGTTTTCTAATGAAATATTTGCGGTTATCCTGGCGGGCAGGTTGTTCTCGTTTACCAGTCCATTCGGATGTTTTATTGACATCCTCTCAATAAGATTGGCTAACTCACGGACATTGCCTGGCCAGTCATATTTAGACATGGCGATAACCGCATTTTTTGTAAAACGAACAGAGTTTTGATTTGCACGTTCCAGTCTTGATATGAGTTCTTTTGTTAATAGTGGCAGGTCATTGATGCGGTCACGTAGAGCAGGTATTTTGATTGGAAATACATCTAGCCGGAAAAACAAATCCTCGCGGAAGTCGCCTTTTATTACCATATCTTCAAGGTTGCGATTTGTAGCAGCGATAATTCGCACATCACTCTGTATGGTATGTGTTCCGCCAACACGCTCAAACACACGTTCTTCCAGAACCCGCAGCAGTTTGACCTGCATTGCCATCGGCATTTCACCAATTTCATCCAGAAAAAGTGTGCCGCCTTCGGCTATAGAAAAACGCCCCTGGCGAGAGGTGATTGCGCCGGTGAAAGCCCCTTTTTCATGTCCGAATAATTCAGATTCAAGTAAATCGGGTGGAATAGCACCACAATTTATGGGCACAAAGTTTTTGTTGCGACGACTGGACAGAAAATGAATGTTTCGGGCAACAACTTCTTTACCTGTACCGGAATTACCGAGTATTAGTACATTAGCTGTACTGTTTGCTACCTGCGATATTTCTCGTTGAACTTTTTGCATTGACTGGCTATTGCCAATCAGGTTTTGGTTTGTTTTGTTTTTTGGTGTTTCATTTTTGACAATCGCTTCCACGTCGGTAACCCTCTGATGCAATCTAGTTGGATTTTCTATTTTGTAGTCGCTTTATTAACTAATGTTTGCTGAGCATTAGCTACAAAATAGTGTTGTGTTTGGTTACATTTCGTTTAGTGTCATTTACAGTTTAATGATAGCGGAGTTGACAAAAAAATGGCGGTTCAGAAATGGGTTTAATGTAAAGATATGTAAAGTCAGAAAACAATTAATCAATAAAAATCAATAGCTTATTGTTGCTGTTATATAACAGGTCAAAATTACGTCAGGATGATCAGAATTATGAATTATGAATTATGAATAAACTAGATATTAATTGAGCTAAAAATATGCCTGCAAAGTCTGCCACGTATGGCGGTTAAGTCATTTATAACTCAGCATTCAGCATTCATAATTCAGCATTATATTAATGTAACTCAGAAATTTTTTATTTATGAATAACTTCTAAGTGCCCGGTTAATCCTTTCGGTTAGTTCAAACTTATTGTAGGGTTTTGGCAACAGTTCAAAATGGTGATTTCTGCCTGGTTGTGTACTGCCGGGTTTGTTTTCCATTGCAGTGGTAAGCAGTATTTTAAGCTCAGGGTATTTTTTATTTGCCCAACAGGCAAGTTCATGTCCATCCATATCGCCAGGCATTAATATATCAGTAAACAATAAATCGATATCTTTATTTGTTTCTAGCAGCACTTTTGCTTCGCTAGCATCTTGAGCCTGTAGAATGCTAATGCCTGGTTTGTCTAAACAGCGTACCGCAAACTGCCTTACGTTGGGTTGATCTTCAACAATAAGGATGGTTGCCCGTATATTAGGTAGAGTAGTATCAGGCAGTGCGTTGACGGTATCTTCTTTAGTTTGCTGCGTTAATAAGTTTTCGACGCCGTTATCAACTATAGGAAATTGCAGATAAATGGTTGTTCCTTTTAAGGGCTTGCTGTGAATTATCAGTTCTCCGCCTGATTGTTTGATGAATCCATACACCATGCTTAAGCCCAAACCTGTGCCGGTGCCCGTGCTGGTTGTGTAAAAGGGTTCAATCGCACGTTTTAGTACATCCTCACTCATGCCGATACCTTCATCCTTTATATAGATGCATATGCATTTTTCGCCAAGGTCATTATCGGGATTGCGAATGATTTCATGCGAATGTCTTGTTGTCATAATTTCAGCATTAATGCTTAATTGTCCACCTTTAGGCATGGCGTTTTTAGCATTAATAATGATATTTAATAGTGAGCTTTCAAATTGTGCTGGGTCGACATGGATGCTGGGTAGGTCAGGATGAATATTAATTAATAACGTTATTGACTCACCAACAGTATTTTTAAATAGCTTATGGAATTTGTTTATGGTGTTTTCAATATTGACAGAAACAGGTGCGATTGATTTTTTGCGTGAAAATGTTAATAACTGTTTGGTTAGTTCAACACCGTCTATAACGGCTGAGTGAGCATCTTCAATCAACTCCAGCCACAGGGTACTGATATGTGTGTTTTCTGCAACAGACTCTTGCAGGAGGTCCAGATTGCCCTTGGCGACAGTCATCAAGTTGCCAAAATCATGTGCTACTCCGCTGGTTAACTGGCCGATTGCCTCCATTTTATTATTATGAACTTCCTGTTCTTTTTTAATGTGTGCATCGGTGATGTCCTGGACAACGCCATTGACTTCGAGTAGTACGTTGTTTTCATCGTATGTGCCTATGCATTGTTCACGCACCCATTTTATATTTAGTGTGGGTGTTTTTATGCGATGGTCAAATTGATAGGATTGACTGGTTTTATTCAGGATATTTTTAAATAGATTTAAACGCTGCAAATCTTCTTCAAACTCTGTTTTATAAAACGACTCACAATTGGGTTTCCAGTGCTCGGCCTGGTAACCGTATATTCGATAAATTTCGTCTGACCAGGTCAGTTCATTTGTTCTTGCGTTCCAGTTCCAGTTTCCTAGATGACCTATTTTCTGTGCCTGCCTTAGTAGTCGTTCGCTTTCATGCAGTTTTTCGGTTAAAAGATAACGGGACAATATCCCACTTAGGCGTAGACATATTTTGTAGAAAGTTTCTTCGTCTAAAATGTTCCATTTTATCTTCTCCGTACATTGCTGAACCACTAAATACCAGGCTTTATTTTCCTGTAGATGCAATACCTTTACCATTTGTTGTTTGATATTGCTGTCATATTCGGGTGCTGGTGTATTTGCATTAAATTGCGACACAATGGGGTATTCTGAACGTTTAGCACGGTACAGGGTGTAACTGCCCAGTGCCTCAAACAGTGAATCCTGAATATTTGCCATACTGTCAGCATGGCGTGATGTTGTTTCTGAATAGAGGTGAAAGGTATTATTAACAGATGAATCAGGTTTAATGATAAACGCGCGGTCAGCAGAAAATATATTTAACATGACCGACATAACCTCAAGCATCATGTCTTCCTGTTTTTTGTTTTGAGTAATAATGCGAGAAACTTTTTCTATGTGTTTCAGGTGTAATTCCTGATATTTTGTTTCGATAATCGCATTCCTGGCTTTAATGAGATATTGAATGCGGTAAGGGAAGGTGTCCCAGTTAATGGGTTTGCTAATAAAATCGGTTGCGCCTAAGCCATAAGCTTTTTCGATGGAAGCCGAGTCATCTAGTCCGGTGACCATGACGATAGAAATATCCGTGTCACCATAAAGTTTGCGAATTTTTTCGCATACTTCAAAACCATTTATCCCGGGCATATTCACGTCAAGTAAAACCAGGTCGGGTTGATGTTGTTTTATATGTTCCAGTGCGTCATTTCCATTTACTGCCTCTTCAATTGTGTATATTTCATCGCTTAAGAAATCTCGCATTAACAGGCGAATGGTGGCATCGTCATCAACGATTAATATATTGGGTTTTATTGATGCACTGTTTTGGTGTGGCATGGCGTGCTTTAGTCCTGTGGAGACTTTCTGATCAAGTTTAGAGGGTTTCCTGATTGTACACAGAATTAAATGTTAAAACAGCAGTGTGTTTATGGGGTGAGTGTGTCAGTGCGCTTTCTGTATTTGTCTATTTTTTGGGATGATGGCGTGAGCCAGTGCGCTTTCTGTATTTATATGTGTCTGTGATAACAATACAAACTCAATAAACTGTGATTCAGGCAGAGGTTGGCTAATGTAATAACCCTGGGCTTCTTCGCAATTTAATGATTCAAGAAGATCCATGTGTTCACCTTTTTCGATGCCTTCAGCAACAATGCTTAACTTTAGATTATGCCCCAGTGCGATAATAGAGCGCACGATGGATTGATCGTCAGCATTATGGTCAACATCCTGTACAAAAGAACGGTCAATTTTTAATTTGTCGATAGGGAAGTCTTTTAAGTATGCCAGTGATGAGTAACCTGTGCCAAAGTCATCAATAGACAGACTGACACCAATATCTTTAAGTCTGTGCAGGCTTGTTTTGGTTTCAGCACCATTTTCCATAATGCTGCTTTCTGTTAGCTCCAGTGTTAATTTCGCAGCATCAAGACCTGCATGTTGCAGTGCATCGCTGACCGTTTGTTGCAGATTGTTATCTCTGAACTGTTTAGCAGACAGGTTAACGCTGATTTCTAAATGATTTAGCCCCTTTTTATGCCACAGTGTGCATTGTAAACATGCCTGCTCAAGCACCCATTGACCGATAGCGATGATTAAACCACAATCTTCTGCAATCGGAATAAATTTGTCGGGAGGGATCATCCCCCTGGTTGGGTGATGCCAGCGTATCAATGCTTCGACACCGGTAATTTGTTGCGTTTTTATATCAAGTATTGGCTGGTAGTAGAGTTCAAACTGGTTCTGCTCAAGCGCAGTGCGTAATCCTGTTTCAATAGCCAGGCGCTCAATAACAGCAATATTCATCTCGGCAGTATAAAACTGATGGTTATTGCCGCCTTTGCTTTTTGCTTTATGTAATGCCATGTTGGCATTCTGGATTAATGACATTGCATTATTGCCATCTTCAGGATAGACGCTGATGCCAATGCTGAAACTGACAACAAGTTGCTGATGCTGGTGAAATGAGATGGATTGATGTAACGAAAGAGGTTTAAGCAAATGCTGGTATATGTTTTGTATGCGAGCAAATATTTCATCGTTCTGCTTAATGTTGTGCAACACAATAACAAATTCGTCACTGCCCCAGCGACCAACCATATCATTACTGCTGGTGCAATGCAGCAGGCGTTGCGCCATCACGTTAATTACCCCATCACCTGTTTTATGCCCCAAACTATCGTTAATACGTTTTAGTCCATCAAGATCAATACATAGGATAACCAGCTTGTTATTAGTGATTTTTGACTTGTCGATTTCCCGGCTTAAGTGCTGTTTAATAGTGTTCTTGTTCGGCAGCCCTGTTAGTTGGTCATAATGTGTTAATTGTTTTATGTGTTGCCGGGTTTTGTACAGTGAAATAAACAAGCTGAGAACATTTGCCACCGTGCGTAGAAAGACAATTTCAGCTAAATCCTGTTTATGTCCGGGTTTAAGATAGAGTACTAATACGGCAATAACACGGTCATCGGATTTAACTGGAATACTGTAATACGGGCGAAAATCGGCTTCAATATCATTGTGAACGCCCGTTTGTGTATAACATGCATGGTAGCTACTATGTGCGTTCTGAATAGCGTTACGGCAGATGTTTTCTCGATAATTCGGGTCAAGGCATTTTACCCGGGTGCTTTTTTGCATATTGTATTGTGCTTTAAGCACAATTTCATTGCTATCCGGTTTGATTAAAAAAATGCCTGCCTCGACATTTTTATGAATCTAGGGAGTGCTGAACAGGCTTTTTAGCGAGCGGTTGAGTTTTTCATTCAGAGGGAGTTCTTCCATACCAATAAACAAAAGATTATTGATGATTTCCTGCTGCTCTGATGCACTGATTTTATCAGTCAAATCAGCTACTAATAATTGCGCCTGACTTGCTTGTACCTGACTCAGTATGTTTTGCATTTATTAACCTGCAAGCCCGTCAATAATTTTTTTTTGATGTCTGAGCACAGCAGTGGCTCCGTTTTATTTTAAAAGGTTAATGTTTGATCAAATAAGTACAAAAAATGCTAAATAAGCTGCAATTAATTGTTGATTTACGGTACATTGTCTATTATCGGCTAAAGGTTTTAATTCTTTAGCCTAAAAATGGATATGGTAGTTCTGGTTTTTTATTACGGCTAATTGGGGAATCACAAGCAGGGTGTGTAAAGGCAAAAAATGCAATGAAAGCTGAACAAGATTACAGTGAAGGCATCACTTCACGCGTCACTCAAAAACAGGTGGATCTGGTTTACCGAAATCAGCCATTTGCTTTGTTTGCTACCTTTCTGGTTGCAATATTAGTTTTAGGCTTTCTGTATTCTTCAGATATTATCTATAACCTGGCCGTTTGTTTTTTACTGTTTACACTTGTTACCCTGTTTCGGTCATATTTTAACTGGTCTTATATTAAGGCAAATAAAAATAATACCGTTGATGTTGACAGAACCAGAAAGTTATATTTATTGGGAATCGTCATTTCTGGAATGGTGTGGGGCGCAACGACATTGTTGTTATTCCCTGTCACCGATCTTAATGGTCAGATTCTATTGCTGATTGTTGTTATGGGTGTTGCGGCTGCGGCACACACCACGATGGGTTTTTTGAGAACGTCTATAATCAGCTTTATCATATTGTTAACGCTGCCACTGTTGTACGCAGTTTATCATTCAGATCTGCCTGGTGCGACAGCGATTCTAGTTGCAATAGTTGTACATTCACTATTTATGTTGCGCTCATCATTGTTGTTTTATGACTCAACATTTAACATGCTGCGTTTAAATGAAATTGCTATTCAGCGTGAACATAAGCTGATGTTACAAACAGCAAAGGCAAAATCTGCCAACGAAGAAAAATCAAAATTTTTATCCCGTATGAGTCACGAATTACGTACACCATTAAATGCCATTCTGGGCATGAATGAACTATTGTTGCGCGACAAAAAGGAACCTTTGACAGAAAAACAACGTGACCGCTCGCAAAAGGTGGTGGAAGCTGGGAAACACCTGTTATCCATTGTGGATGATGTTCTGGACTTGTCTCGCATTGAAGCGGGTAATGTAGACATAGATATAGGCTTGACCCATTGTCAGGCTGTGATACGCGGTTCAATAAAACTGGTAGAGGGAAAAGCCGCACAAAGAAATATTACCATTTCCAACAACACTGAACGCCCTGATGTTTTTGTAATGGCAGACGGCAAACGTTTAAAACAGATTATTGTAAATCTGCTAGATAATGCTGTTAAATACAATAAACAGGGTGGGCAGGTGTCAATTATTTTAGATGTTGATGATAACGATGTTGTACGACTATCTATCATTGATACCGGCTATGGAATAGATGAAAGTTCTACAGATAAATTATTTAAGCCATTTTCAAGATTAGGGGCTGACGGACTGGGTATTGATGGTACCGGTATTGGTTTAAGTTTATCTAAACAATTTATTGAATTAATGCATGGTCGAATTGGAGTCGAATGCCGTTTAGGAAAAGGTTGCTGTTTCTGGATTGAGTTGCCTTATGTTGAACATACTGCTGGCATTGAATCAAAAGAAGTTGAAGAACAAAATGTCGTAATATTGAACACGGGCAAACCCAGAAAAATACTTCTGGTAGAAGACAACCTGGTGAACTGCGAAGTCGCTGTTGATATGTTAGAAGAACTTGGCATTAACACAGATGTGGTGCATGATGGCAAACAGGCAGTAGAAGCAGTTAAAGCAAATCAATACGCTTTAATATTAATGGATTGTGAAATGCCTGTGATGGATGGGTTTTCTGCAACAAAGCAAATAAGAAACGATGAAAAGTTATTACAACAAAAGCCCACGCCAATTATTGCGTTAACCGCACACGCAATTACCGGGGCAAGAGATAAATGCATTGCCAATGGCATGGATGATTTCTTAAGTAAACCATTTAGTTTGTCTTCCTTGCAACTAACAGTAAGCAAATGGCTGTTAATTAGCCCGGCAGCAACAGTAAAAACATTTAGCTCAAACAAAAGTCAGCACGTATCGCAGGATGATGGCAATGTGTTAAAAGGCGAGAATGGTGATGTCGCCGTGCTTGATCAGATTATTTTAAATCGACTACATAACAGGAAGAGGAAGGATGGCTCAAGCCTTGTTGAAAAAGTAGTCAATATTTATTTAGAACAATCTCCCCGCTTGCTTGCAGAATTAACGCAGGCAACATTGAGAAAGGATGTAGAAGCGGTAAGAGGAATATCACATACATTAAAGTCTTCCAGTATAAATGTTGGTGCTACCGGGCTATCCGCATTATGCGAGAAAGTTGAGCAGGTATGTGAACAGGGTTATATTGAAAGTGCCTTAGTTGATAAGGTGCATAAAACCTATACTGATGTGGAACAAGCGCTTAATGTTGTACTGCAGAATGTAAATTAATATTTAGCTTTAGTATTTATCTGCCCAAAGTTTTATGTTGTTTTACATATATATAGTCAGTGACAAAGGATAATATATAGTGCTATATATAGATGACAGTACTATGTGTATTTAACTAAAATAAATGAACTCATTGTGTTCTAATAATAATAAAAAACTATGTTCACATTGCTGCTAAAAAGGATTGCATAATGTTACTCAGAAATGGTATTGCAGGCATTATGCATGACTTATCGGTAAAAAATGAAGTCGAACATGCACAAATAGACTTTATTAATAATAACCGTGTTAATTCAATAATAACAATGTCGGTTGGTGCATTACTGTTCTATTTATTTCTTGGTTCTCAAGTTGATTCACCTGCATTTTTTTATTGGATCGTTATTATTCTACTGGTTGACTTTTTTCGCCTGACTGTGGCTTTTTTATTTCGCAGGAATAAAAAAAATAATCAGGTTAATTATTACTTTGCCGAATTACACATTCTTATCGGTACAATATTATCGGGTCTGTGCTGGGGTAGTCTGGCGATTATCATGATCCCCGTATTGAGCGGGCCAGGTCTGATGTTTCTTTTGCTCATGCTGATAGTAATAGTCACCGCTTCGACCACTACCTTGTCATACCAGCTTAAATTCACGGTGATTTTTATATCACTAGTATTAGTGCCGATTATGCTGTCTTTACCCAATCAGACATATTTCGTTGGTACTCAAGTATGGTTATTAGAAGTAGCATTGGTTGCACTGTTGATTTTTTTATTAAAAAGTGCGAAAAATTTCCATGACAGTATTGAGCATATGTTGCAGCTACAGGCAGTGTCAAACAAACATGAGCAGGAGCTAATGGTGCAAACTGAAAAAGCAGAATTAGCCAATCGTGCAAAATCAGAGTTTTTAGCAAACATGTCACATGAGTTACGTACGCCTATGCACGCAATTCTTGGTTTTTCGAGTTTGGGTAGTAACAAGGTTGGTACTGCAACAAATGAAAAAATATCAGGTTATTTCATGCGTATTAATGAGAGTGGACAACGGTTATTGTATTTATTAAATGATTTACTTGATTTGTCCAAGCTTGAAGCTGGCCGTATGGGTTTTGACTTCGCAGAAAATGATTTGCAGGAATCGATAAAAATAATTGTTGATGAGCTAGCGCCTTTATTTCTCGAACACAGCTTAATAGTGGACGTTGAACCTTCCAGTGTGAGTACGCTTGCTATTTATGACAATGAAAAAATAGAACAGGTGATCAGGAATTTACTTTCTAATGCAATCAAGTTTACGCCTGATGGCATGAGCATTTTGATCTACTTTGAAGAAACATCATTGCATTCCAAAAAAAATCCATCTGCGGAGGCGGCAATACCCGCTATTTCTATTTCTATTATGGATCAGGGTACGGGCATTCCAGAAGGTGAATTAGACACCATCTTTGAAAAATTTGTACAGTCAAGCAAAACAGAAACCGGAGCAGGGGGAACAGGCCTGGGTTTGTCGATCAGTAAGGAAATTATAGAAGGCCATGGTGGTGTTATCCAGGCAAGAAATAGCAGCAAGGAGGGTGGTGCAATTATTACTTTTTCATTGCCACGTGAATATCAACAAGCTGCTACTGATGACGCAATGATGTAAATAACAGCTCCATAAAAAAGGTACAAGGTGCCGATATGTCTGAGCATGTACTCAATAACAAAAAAGGCAAGAAACAAAATCTGATTCCGCTACTTTCAATTAATGTTACTCTGATCCGAATGGCACTTACTTAAGCAAAAGATAATCGCAAAAGCAGGATCTTCGTAGGTTGGCGCTGAGGTACGAAGCCCAACAATGGAGCTAGAATCAGCCGGCCTGCTGGGCTTCGTGCCTCAGCATCCTACATTACAAAACACACTCATGCCAGGGTAGCCCAAGGTTGGGGTGAGGTACGAACCCCAACAACACCGCACGTAAAATGTAGGAGCCTGCAAACTCACCCTAACCTGCGAACTATGCGTACATCACTTGCAATTGAATATTAGAATAAGCGAAAATAAAGATATTAAATCTGTTAAGTCAAGATTTGACCCCTGTTTTCTTTGCAAGTCATGAACGAGAAGTATATACTGTAGTATATATTATTCGGAGAATATCATGATAGAGACTCGTACTGCAAAGCTATTCAAGAACGGTGCAAGCCAGGCTGTGCGGTTACCGGCAGGATTTCGATTTAAAGGAAAGGAAGTCTATGCTACACGCGACGACCAAACAGGTGACGTTGTTTTGTCTACTCGCCCTGGTGCCAAAGCGTGGTCAGATTTCTTTGCATTAATGCACAGTATTGATGTTCCAGATGAATTTATGTCTGAAAGACCGATGAATATACCGCCTGGCGAACAAAACTTATTTGAGGACACGCAATGACGGTTGCACTTCATCTTCTCGATACGGATATTTCAAGTTACATAATTAAAGGGCGGTCACCAGAAGTTGAAGAGAAATTGGCAGTAGTACCACCTGACCGAGTATGTGTGTCTGCAATTACTCAGGCCGAACTTCTTTATGGGCTAAAGCGGCTACCGTCAAATCATCGGTTACACGTTGGAGTACGTCAATATTTAAAGATTGTACGTGTACTGGCGTGGGATGCTGAGGCAGCCGGTTATTACGCAGACATTCGCCATCAACTTACCACGCAAGGACGAGTTATCGGCGAAATGGACATGATGATTGCATCACACGCACTAGCCACCGGCGCTATTCTAGTAACAAATAACACAAGACATTTTGAACGCATCGACGCGCCACTGTTGTTGGAGAATTGGAATGATGCTGGGCAATAGGGTGTTTCTACAAAAGCGGTAATAAACGCACGCTTACTCATTTTAACCTGCTGGTGTACCCTGTGTCTGGGTGGTTGTCGTTTCTAAATAATAAAACGAGAAAATAAGGTTATTTTTGACAAATAAGTTAGGCGGTCAGGAGTATTGTGAAGCAAGTGACTTGACCCCTTTAACTGACCCCTTTAACTTTAGTGACTTGACCCCTTTAACTTTAATCCTCCTTTATTATCCAGAAAAAATAACTGGGAATCAGAATAAATTCGTAGGAAGCGAGGTTATAAACGTAAAAATGTTAGATAAAGCAATCTGTGTTATTAGTCCTGGCTACATCGGTCTGCCAACAGCATCACTACTCGGTACAAAAAGCTTTCAGGTTTATGGCGTAGGCATATCTGAACATGTAGTCAATATCAAGAAAAGGCAAGAAACAAGACCTGAACCTGACTTCTGACTCCTTTCATATTGGACAAGGCTGCTGTTTGCCCAAAATGATAGCGCATGCTATCATTTTAGCTGTAATTAATAACAGGTATCACAGCATGGCGAATATCAGTGTAAGGAAAATAGATGATGAGCTGATAACAAGGCTTAGGATGAGAGCGACTCAACATGGGGTTTCTATGGAAGAAGAAGTTCGACAACTTATTAAACAGGCAGTATCAGACTCAGACCGCATCGGTGACATGGCTGTATTGTATTTTGGCGAGCAATATGGTGACGAACTAGAGCTTCCCCCTCATTTACCTCACGAACCTTTGGACTTATCGTCTTGATGGTTCTGGATACCAATATCATATCGGAAATCATGCGCCCCAAACCAGAAACACGGGTAATCAAATGGCTAAATTCACAACAAGCTTCAAAGCTCTTTCTTAGCAGTATTACCCTTGCTGAAATCGGCTACGGTTTATATATATTGCCTGATGGAAAACGCAAGTGGAATTTGCAGCAGCGCTTTGATCAGTTTATTAAAAATGCTTTTGAAACACAGATAGTAGATTTTACTCAAGATTCTGCTCAAGCCTATGCAAAACTGATGGGCGAGAGAAAACAAGCAGGCAACCCCATGAGTATACCAGATGGTCAGATTGCCGCCATTGCATTGGCTAATGGATATGCTGTTGCTACACGTAACATCAAAGATTTTAAAGATTGTGGATTAGATCTGATAAATCCTTTCACTGCGTGAAGCCTCCTGTTCTCCCTATGCCAGAATGGAATGGTTGTCGTTTTTAAATAATAAAATGAGAAGATAAGGATTTTTTGTCAAATTAATGAGACGGATCAGAGTATTGTGAAGCAAGTGACTTGACCCCCTTTTTTATTACTTTTTTATTTAAGCTGGAAGATAATTTATGAGTCTGGATTTAACTGCATTACAAAAGGCATGTTTTTCTCTTGAAGAAGCGGTTGCAAATGCCTGTGATAAAAGTTTTATCAATAGTTTAACTGATTCACAACAAAAGCTCATTGTTGCAGGTGTTGTTCAAAACTTTGAATTTAGTTATGAACTAAGCTGGAAATTTATTAAGCGTTGGTTAAGTGAAAACCTTGGTCGTATTCAGGTAGATGGTGTTACGCGACGTGAATTGTTTCGCCTGGCAGCAGAACATCAGCTAATTCAGAGTGTCGATGAATGGATGTTTTACCACGCTGCCCGCAACCAAACCTCACATATCTACGATGAAAAGATAG
>JAFLJY010000043.1 GCA_022712755.1 Gammaproteobacteria bacterium | reverse complement strand
TACATGTTTATTTTTGGCTCTATGCGAATCGTTGTTTCTCGTTCCCACGCTCCTGCGTGGGAATGCATACCATGATCGCCGTTAGCCTCAGTATGCGTTACCACGCAGGAGCGTGGGAACGAGAAAAAATACACGAAAATTTAAAATAAAAATCTTTTTTTCGTGTTTTTAGTGTCGTTACTTCGCGCTCCTGCGCTACGCCCTTTGGGTCGCACTAGCGTGCGTTCAAAATGTTCCAGACATTTTAGTCGTGGTTAATGTTTTTCTCGTTTGTATGATGAAAATGGTGATTATTTTCCCATGTTTATTTTCTTAGACCATAAACAACAAATAACAAACCTGTAACGCCGGCAATCCAGGAAACTAATGGCGCACCAAAAACCGGTGTTACTTCAGCCAGTGAATAAATAATGGAAGCGGCAACTAACAGGCTGCCACCGGTGATAACAGTCAGGCTACGCTGGTTGTTTTGATTGAGTTGTTGGCCAATTTTTTTTATCTCATTTATCTGTTTTAAATGATATTCACCATCAGCATGTGCTTTCAGGCTTTTATATACCAGGTTTGGAATTTCCGGCATTTTTTCGATTATATAAGGCAAATCATCTTTAAGGTTGCGCATCACTGCGCGGGCACCAATCTGATCCTCCATCCAGTTTTCTAAAAATGGCTTGGCTGTTTTCCATAAATCCAGATCCGGATATAACTGGCGGCCTAAACCTTCGATATTCAATAAGGTTTTTTGCAATAAAACCAGTTGCGGCTGCACTTCCATATTAAACCGGCGTGCGGTTTGAAACAGGCGTAACAGTAACTGACCAAATGAGATTTCTTTTAATGGTTTTTCGAATATAGGTTCACACACGCTGCGAATAGCAGATTCAAATTCATCTACCCTGGTGTCGGGTGGTACCCAGCCGGATTCAACATGCAACTTGGCCACTTTGTAATAATCACGTTGAAAAAACGCCAGAAAATTTTCTGCAAGATAGCGTTTATCGGTCTGACTCAGGGTACCCATAATGCCAAAATCAACTGCGATGTATTTTGGTTGTCTGGGGTTTTTGGTATCGACAAAAATATTGCCCGGATGCATGTCTGCATGAAAAAAGTTATGACTAAACACCTGGGTAAAAAATATCTCTACTCCCATCGCTGCCAGGCGCTCCATGTCAGTACCTTGCTGTTGCAAAGATTTTATGTCACGTATTGGCGTACCATAAATTCTTTCCATCACCAGAACATTTTTTCGCACAAAGCCCCAGTGAATGGCCGGTACATACAAATCACTTGAACCTTCAAAGTTTCTGCGCAACTGGCTGGCATTTGCCGCTTCACGCATTAGATCTAATTCATCAATAATGGTTTTTTCATATTCAGCAACAACCTCAACCGGGCGCAAACGTCGAAGTTGAGATGAATATTTAGCGGCTAATTCAGCAATGATATATAACAATGAGATATCACGTTTAATCACCGGCAATATATCAGGGCGCAAAACTTTAACCACAACATCTTCGCCGGTTTTTAAAACAGCAGCATGTACCTGCGCGACTGATGCAGAAGCCAGTGGCTGCTCATCAAATTTTTTAAATAATTCACCTACCGATTGTCCAAATGCTTTTTCGATTATGTTTTTTGCCATATTGCCAGGAAAAGGCGGCACATCATCCTGCAATCGTTGCAATTCATCGGCAATATCATCGGCCAGCAAATCTCGTCTGGTTGATAACATTTGACCAAATTTAATAAACACCGGCCCCAAATCTTCCAGTGCTTCGCGCATACGAATAGCACGTGGTTTACGCTTACGACGAAACCAGTTCCAGGGGAAGGCGTAGATAACAAAACGAAATGAGCGAAACAGGTGGGTGGCAAAAATAATATCATCCAGACCATGCGACATTAACACCCAGTTAATGCGTAACATTCGGATAAATTGACCTGGGGTTAAAATTGGCATGTTTGTTTATTTGCAACTACTCAGCGAGTTTAAAATTTTTACGGTTTGTTAGAAAATGTTTCACCACGAAGACCACGAAGACCACGAAGTTTTAAAGTATATTGGATATTGGACATGGTGCATACATATGCCGTGTTTAATCTAAGATTTATCATTAAGCATCATTTTTCTTCGTGGTCTTCGTGTACTTCGTGGTGAATCTATTTCTTTTTTGATGACGCTGAATAGTTATGTTTATTTTTTGTTATGGTTACTGAGTAACAGCTTTATTCTTGCCTGTAAGCGATCAACATCATCTCTCAGCTGGTCAACGGTATCGTTAAAAAGTGTTAGTTCCGTACCCGTCACCACATCACGGCTTTCTTCCTGCAAATATTCACTAACACTTAATGATAATGATTGCGCTGTGTCTTTACTCCATTCACCGATATTTTTACCGCGCTGCTCAAGCTCATAGGCAACCCCGTCTCCAACCAGTTTTGCCAGCGGCTCTGACCAGTCGATCTCCATTTGTGAAATAACATTTTTAAACTGGTGACCCAACCGTGTATCGCCACTAATTTCGACTTCACCCTTCAATAGTAGACTGGCAACATTAGAAACCAGTCCCATTTTAAATAAAGACAAAAGACTGCCGCGTAACACGGTATCTGCTGTTTCGTCATATGCGCCGTTATATTCTGTTGTAATCTGAATACCAGTAGCACCAGGAAACATATAGAGTACTTTATCCAGGCCGGTGATTTCTATTTTAATAACCTTGCCATTAAACGCTGCCAGCTTATCCAGCAGTTCTGGATCCAGTGCTAAATAACGATTGATGGCGGATTCAAGTAATAACATAATACAACTCAAAGGTTGCTTACAGCTTAAATCCTTTATGCAAGGCCACAATACCACCCGTCATATTATGATAAGTACAACGCTCAAAACCAGCATCCAACATCATTTGTTTTAATGTTTCCTGGTTGGGATGCATACGAATTGACTCGGCGAGATAACGATAGCTTTCTTCATCACCGGCAATTAATTTGCCCATTTTTGGCAGAATATTAAACGAATAAAAGTCATACACCTTATCAAGAACCGGCACCACCGGTTTGGAAAACTCAAGAATCAGCAAACGTCCACCGGGTTTGAGTACACGAAACATGGATTGCAGGGCTTTATCCTGATGCGTGACATTTCGCAAACCAAAAGCGATGGTAATACAGTGAAAACTATTATCTTCAAACGGTAGTTCTTCTGCGTTAGCTTCGACAAAATCAATATTGCCTGCATAACCTTTATCAAGCAGGCGTTTACGACCTTCTTCCAGCATCGCTGCATTAATGTCTGAAATAATTATTTTTCCTGTTGGCCCTACCTGCTGAGACATTTGCATGGTTAGATCGCCAGTGCCACCGGCAACATCCAGTGCTTTATCACCTGGCTTTAAACCAGTATGTTGCATGGCAATCTTTTTCCAGATGCGATGCACACCAAAAGACATGACATCGTTCATGATGTCATATTTACTGGCGACAGAATCAAATACGCCAGCGACCAGACCTTCTTTAGCGTTTTCGTCTACGGTTTTGTAACCAAAATGGGTTTCTTTTTTTGTCATGGTTTAATTTTTCACAAGTGACACAACTTAAATACAACAGAAAATCAGTCCGCGAATAACGCAAAATACGCTAAAAAAGCAAAAGAAAAACTTTCTAGAGATAAAACTTTTTTAATTTTTAAAATATTAACATTTACAAATACAGACACTAATGCCGCGAACGCTGGCAACTAAACACTTTTAAATAGCTTTATTCTGCTTTTCTCCGTCCTTAGGTTCGTAAATAGTGCGTCCTTGCACTACTACTCGCGTCTTTTGCGTTATTCGCGGACTATCTTTTAATCTATTTTTCTACGCTCATGCTTAGCTGCTTTTAACCTGTCCAGATAATCCTGCCATTTTGTATCGTAGTTTGAGCCCAGTTCAAATAGATATTCCCAGGTATAAATACCGGTATCGTGTTTATCATCAAACATAAACTTGAGCGCATAATTTCCCTGCGGCTCTATCGCTTCAATCGTCACTTCTTCTTTATTTAACTGTAGAACTTCCTGACCCGGGCCGTGTCCGGTGACTTCTGCTGAAGGCGAATACACACGCAGGTACTCACAGGGTAATTGAAAAACAGTGCCATCGTCATATTCTATTTCTAAAACGCGGCTTTTCTGGTGTAGCTTTATGTCAACGGGTTTCATAGCTCTCGGATATTGTGTTTATGGGGTCTTGTTACTAATAACTCGGCATCAAACAGGTCGTCCTGACCTGTTTGATGAAAACCCTGTAAAATCTAGCACATGTTTGCGAACATGCTTGATTTTACAGGGTTTTCATTGGCTTGCAGCCAATGACAGTACATCCCTGTACTGCTTATTAACCCGATAATCTTTATTGCCAGGTTAATAATAATCTTATTACAAAATGTATCGACTTAAATCTTCGTCATTCACCAGCTCAGTTAAACGCTGATTAACATACTGTGCATCAATTGTTACCGAGTCGCCGGATTTGTCTGGTGCAGAAAAGGAGATATCTTCAAGCAAACGCTCCATAATAGTATGCAAACGCCGGGCACCGATATTTTCTGCACTTTCATTAACATGAAACGCGGATTGCGCAATTTGTTTTACGCCATCTTTGGTGAAATCTATGCTGAAATTTTCAGTCTTCATCAAGGCTTTATATTGCACGGTTAATGCTGCATCGGGTTCGGTCAATATACGCTCGAAATCATCGGCATTTAATGCGGTTAACTCAACACGAATGGGCAAACGCCCCTGTAACTCAGGGATAAGGTCACTGGGTTTGGTTAAATGAAAAGCGCCAGAAGCAATAAATAAAATATGGTCGGTTTTAACCATGCCATATTTGGTGGTGACAGTACAGCCTTCAACCAGTGGTAATAGATCACGCTGGACGCCTTCGCGGGAAACATCGGCACCGCCACCGCTTTCAGCGCGTTTTGCCACTTTGTCTATTTCATCAATAAATACAATGCCGTTTTGTTCGGCATTTTCTACTGCGCGAGCCTTTAATTCGTCTTCTTTCAGCAATTTACCGGCTTCTTCATCAAGAATGACTTGTCGCGCTTTGGCGATTTTCATCTTGCTGGTTTTCTTTTTGTCGCTGCCCATGTTCTGAAACATGCCCTGTAACTGTGAGGTCATTTCTTCCATTCCGGGCGGCGCCATTATCTCTATTCCTACTGCT
>JAFLJY010000042.1 GCA_022712755.1 Gammaproteobacteria bacterium | reverse complement strand
ACAACCGCAAGCGATGGTGGATGCGCTTTGCTTATCCACCCTACTATCTAAAAACAAAAATATTTTCTTTGCTTTTTTCGCGTCTTTTGCGTTCTTCGCGGACGAATGTTTTTCAGTTTTTCCAACGTCCGATATGTGTCGAAACCAGTCATTTCCGTCCTTTGGTTCGTTAACAGCGCATCCATGTGCTACTACTGGCTCGTAAACGGAACATTCATGCGCCACTGCTCAAATCTGACACTGTCAGTCAGATAATATGCAGACTTATACACCTAATCTTATGTATGGATTAGGAAATATTCGCAGTTTAAAGGGTGCTGTTATAGATTAAAACTATCAGCATGACAGCAATTGAACCAGTCAGAAGCCTGGGGAGTTTTAAGCATAAGCCGGGTAATTCAGCACAATGTTCTTTGTCTTTACAATTTTTACAAATTTTGTTCACTATATACTCCGCAATAAAGGGTAAATTCCTGATATTGGCGCACGCCTGGGTTACACGTTTGGGTTATCAGGATCTTCTACTGCTTCCGTAATCGCGCATACTAAAGTATTCAGTTCGTCCGTCCTGATACTTTGCATCACCTAATTTAATGATTCAGGTGCTACACTGGTTTTGGCAATACGGCTATTTTTTAGCTGTATTGTTATACCTGCGGCATGAATATTGTCAGTTGAATCTTGTTGTTGTTCAGTAAGATTTCTGTCTGTATTCATTAAATTGTCAACGTTATTTTTTTAGTTTTTGAAGAATAACTCTATCTAAATGGAGGTAGCAGTCTAACCGTAAAGCGCGTTTCTGCACAGTTAATAGCAGGCTTAATTCCTGACTATATGGCAGCTTTTTTTAAATAAATGGCGGGCTGTTTCACGAAACAAAATTTAGCCTATTATATGCGGTAAATACTTGATTTATATCAAATATTTTTTGCTGATTGATTCTGCATGGTATTGCAATTGATGTCCTGCGAACATAACAGGAGAAATTTTTGTGGCGAAGAATCTCGCTTTTTAAGCGGGAGAGCAGAACCCTGTCAGTGGAAATATTGACAGGGCTCTGTCTTTGTTAATTACAGCTTCCGATCATTCTGTATCCATTAAAAACCACTATCGTTTACCTTATGGCATCCGCTACCGGCACAATCCTTGTTTTGTTCGATAGTGCCATTTTTTCCACCAATGTGATCACCTTCGCTTTCAAAATCATTAGCATGGCAGCCGGCACAGGATGGCGCGTATCTTAATTGATTGGGATAATTGTCATTATTGATACCGCCGCTTATCGATCCTTTGTGACAGCCAGTACAGCCTGGATCACGTCTGTGATCGCCCGGGTAGTTACCATTGCGGTCGTGTCTGAAGATACTTGGTGCCCAGCCATTCGTAGAATGACACTCGTCACACTGAACAGTTGTGTTTAAATGATTTTGTGGCTTGACGCTCGCACCGCCACCTGTACTGTGACATTGGTCGCAGTTTCCAGCACTACTAGAATCATGCGCCCAGGTACCGCCTGCGAAGGTTGCCGTGGTATGACAGGCGCTGCAATCCAGAGCGGTCGCTATATGGGCTGGGTTAGTCTTGGCATCCATACCAATTGCTGTATTACCATCATGGCAGGACACGCAATTGTCCACAATGCCGGTATGATTAAAGCCAGCCCCGATGAAACTACTGGTGGTATGGCAGACACCACAATCCTGGTTGGTTAATACATGATTGTTTGTTTTACCTGTGGCGAACTTACCATCGTGGCAGGAGATGCAGTTATCCACGATGCCAACATGATCAAAGGTTGCAGGTTTAAAACCGGTGGTCTGGTGGCAGTCACTGCAATCACCGCTGGTTGGTAGATGGTTGGGTGGCGGGGTTTTTCCTTTGGCGGTTGCGCCATCGTGGCATGTAACACAGTTATCTACAATGCCCTGATGATCAAAGCGGGCACCCGAAAAGGTCGTGGTGTTATGGCATAACGAGCAATCTTCGCTGGTTTGAACGTGGCCGATATTCTTTTTAGACACCGCCGCCGTCGCATTATCACCATGGCATGATGCACAGTTATCAACGATACCGGTATGATTGAACACTGCCGGTTTAAATGTGCCGGTTACGTGACAGACACTGCAATCCTGTGTGCTCGGAATGTGACCGAGGTTCTTCTTAGTCACCGCACCCGTACCATTATCACCGTGACATTCTGCGCAGTTATTTACCCTGCCGGTATGATCAAAGGTGGCGTCAGCGAAACTATTGGTGTTATGGCAGGTGCCGCAATCCTGTCCGTTAGTGGTTGGATGGTCAGCTGTTGTTCCTCTGGCTCCAGCCGTAACATTGTTTCCATCATGACACGAGGTGCAATTACCGGTGATACCCGAGTGATTGAAAATTGATGGTATGAAAATATTGTTAGTGTGGCAGACGTCACAATCCTGCAGCGTCGGCAAATGGTTTGCCGCTTTTACCGCTAAAGGATTGGCAATAAAGCGACTGGTATGACAACCTTCGCAGCCACTGTTGATGTCTGGATGGACAGTAGCCAAAAATGTTGTTGATGCAAAACCTCCTGTATTTGTGTCACTGTGACACACGCTACATTCAGTTAGTGCCGGGATGTGATTAACCTTCTTCGGCGTTGCAATACCCGTGTTATGGCATGAAGCACAATTGTTGGCATCAATGCCAAGGTGGTTAAAAGTAATGCCCGCAAAGCTAACAAAGTTGTTGATGTCGTGGCATGAAGAGCAATCCAGGCTGGTCGGTAGATGATTTAAAGACTTGCCAGTGCTGATCGCGCCATCATGGCATGAAGCACAGTTGTTGATATCTATGCCCGTGTGGTCAAACGTCACATCAGCAAAGTCGATAGTGTTATGACAATCGGCGCAATCCTGGTTTTCGGGATTGGTTGGTATGTGATTCGGGAGTTTGCCGACGCTGATCACATTGTTGTGGCAGGAGTCGCAGCTACCCACAAAAGAAGGACCGGCATGATCAAAGATGCCAGTTCTAAAAGTCCCTGGAGTATGACAGACACTGCAATCCTCACTGGTATCCATGTGGGCATAAAAAGGAGTGCTAAACGGCTTACCGCTTGCTTCCCCGGGAAGACCAGTGTGACAGCCGGATGTAGCGCAATTATCTACGATGCCGGTATGATCGATGATTGCGTCAGCAAAACTTTCGGTATTATGGCACAGTCCGCAATCTGAGATGGTGTCTCGATGAGTTTGAGTATCCGTTGCCGCTATGGCGTTAATGCTTGTGCTAGCATTGTGGCAGGATTCACATGATTGTAGCGTTGCATCAAGCAAGCTGTGGTTGAATACACCACCGGGCATTTTGAAAGTTGAAATCCTATGGCACACGTCGCAATCGACGTTGGTTAGCGGATGACCGACCGATTGACCCAGGGCCGAACCAGAGCCATCAGCTTTATGGCAGGAATCACAGGTAATACCCGCGCCCACAACGGCAGGGCCGGTGTGATCGGGATAGGCATCCTTAAAGCTGACAATGGTGTGGCAGAACCCACATTCCACATCGGTGTCCGGGTGAGTGCCAGGTGGGGTGTCGGTGGTGCTGGGGGTTTTACCAGTAGCCACAGTGCCGTTGTGGCAACCGACACATGCCCGGGTGATATTTGAATGATCAAAACTGCCGTCTGGCTCGAGCGTTACAAAACTGGTGGTGTTGTGGCAGTCATCGCATTCGGCCTCCGTCGGTGTGTGAAATGCGGATTTACCGATGGCCTGGACACCGTTATGGCATTCGCTGCAACTTCCAAAAACTTCCTGGTGGTCAACAAAGGGGATAATGTCAAATCCCTGAGGGGTATGGCAGGTCTGGCAGGCATTACTGGTGGCGATGTGAGTCGCCGACTTAGGTGAAATCAAATCGCCGCTTATTTGAAGATTTACACCGTTATGACAATTTGCGCAATTTGATGACAACCCCAGGTGGTTAAAAGGGCCGGTGAGACGAGGTTCGGATGGGTCGGTAACCACGACAGTAGTAACGACGCGGCGACTGGATACGCCTTTTTCTTTAACCAGTAGCTGTACCATGTAGACGCCGCGAACATCGGCGATAAAACTGGGAGACGATGTAGTGATGCCTAGCAATTCGGCACTGCTGCCACCAGGTTTATGGGTAAAGGACCAGCTATAGTTCGAAGGTTCTGTTGATCCGGCGCGCGATCTGCGACCATTCAGTACTGCCTCTTCACCGACTCTTACAGCAACGATAGGGCCGGATATGGCCTCAATATCAACAAAATTTTCTGTAAAAGGGTCTGTTGGTGTTGTTTCGACTTGATCCTCGGATCCGCCTCCGCAGCCCGCGACAAAAAAAACAAATAGTGATGCAAATAAGTAGGCAATCAGTGTTCTGAACGTATTTTTAGTAACCATAGTAAACCGCCGCAGGTGCTATCGAGAATTAAAAAGCAAGCATTTCCTAAGCTGCTTATATTTCGTATTGTGGAGTTTCTTTTTCAGTCACGGGAACCGTGATTGACATTTAAGTACGTGATAAGCAGTTATGCTTAAAGTTACATTGAATTACTTTGGGTTTCTTTTTCAGTCATGAGAGCCGTAACTGACATTTATAAGTACGATAAACGCTTTGGCTTAAAGTAATGTGGGAATATTATACCATATTTAGAAAAAATTGTCGATTTTTTGACAATTATCAAGAAAACATGTTGATTTTTCGACAATACAATAATAATTTAGAGATGTCCTTAATTAAATGCACACAATAAAAAAGCGATGATTGCTCATCGCCTTTAAATTTTTTTCTCCACCCTCCAGGGCTTATTTTTATATCCTAAATCATTACTGTCGAATCTTCTCCATCCTCACCGTCCTTTGGTTCGCCTGCCTGCTGCAGGCAGGTTAACGGCACATCCTTGTGCCACTGCTCCGTCATTTGGTTCGTAACCGTCATATCCACGCGGCCTACTGTGGCTGGTAATTTCACCTGTGTAGTGAGCATCTGATTTTTTAGGCCAACTTTAATCCCAGTTTAGTGCTCCGCCTGTTTGATACTCAGTAACCCGGGTTTCAAAAAAGTTTTTTTCTTTTTTCAGGTTAGCCTGTTCATCCAGCCATGGCAGGGTATTTTCAGCTCCCGGGAATGGCTCTTTGTGATTCAGTTTTTTGGCGCGGCGATTTGCTACAAATCGGAACTGGCCGACATGGTCTTCTGCATTGTATCCCAGGATCGGGTCGGGTAACAGGTATTTGGCATAAGCCACTTCTGCAGCTTCGGCTTCTTCCCACATGTGCTGGATGGCTTTGGGATCGAGTTTAAGGTTTTCCTCCAGGACAATCTGGTTGCACACGCGGATACCGAAGGAAGCGTGTAAAACTTCATCGCGCATGATGTACTGGAACTGCTCGGCGGTGCCTTTCATCAGGCCGCGTCGTTGCAGGGCAAAAATAGGGGTAAAACCATTGTAGAACCAGGTGCCTTCAAAAACGCCGGCAAAAAAGGTGTATGCCATGACGAAGTTTTCCAGTTCGTCGCGGTTGGTCAGGTCGATGTCGGCACGTAAAACCGATTCGAGTTTGCGGTTACACATGTTGATCTTGTGGTGAATTTCGGGCACCACGCGATAACGGTTGTAAATTTCACCCTGATCCAGCCCCAGGGTTTCGATGCAATGCTGGTAGGTCCAGGTGTGCATGGCTTCTTCGTAAACCTGACGTGCCTGATAAATCTGTAATTCAGGTGCGGTCATTTTCTCCATCACCGCAATGCCGATATTGCGCATGGCGAGGATGTCGGAGGTGGTCAGGTAAGACAGAACATTGTCGTAGACGTGTTTTTCTTCCAGCGTTAACTTGTGGTTATAGTCATGGATATCCTGGGTCATGTTAATGTCCAGCGGTGTCCAGTGGTTTTTGTTGGCGTTTAGAAAGTATTCCCATGCCCAGGGGTATTTGAACGGAGCCAGCTGGTTGATGTCTGCCATGCCGTTGATCACGCGCTTGTCTTCCGGGTTGATGGGTTTAGCAGCAACCGGGTTGAGCGCAGGTTCTTGTTGGTCGATAAACTTTGCTTTGGCCGCTGTGCTTGTTGGCTGCGTTACATCATCGTAGCTTACGTGGTTGTCAATATCGCCATTCAGAGCGTTATCTAAGGACGTAGGCGTTTCTCCATCCTTAGGTTCGTTAATCGCACCGCCATCCATGGCTCCTTGCGAAATACCGTCCTTCCTGGACATAACAGCACATCCTTGTGCTACTACTAATGCAGGTTCTGGTTTGGCTGGTGCAGCTAGTGGATCATCCCAATGTAACATTGCTTTATTCTCGTTCTTTAGTGTTATAAATTAACAATTAACCATTAATAATTAACCATTGCTTCACTGACATGCATCGCAGTCAGGATCAAGTATTGAGCATGCCTTAGGCATTGCTCGCGATGGTGCGTCTGTTGCCGGTGCTGCTTCACGGTCTTCGCCATTGGTTTTTTCCACTGCAGTTGCACCCATGGAGCGTAAATAATAGGTGGTTTTTAATCCTCTAATCCAGGCCAGTTTGTACAGGTTATCCAGGGCTTTGCCTGAGGGTACTGCCATATACAGGTTGAGTGACTGCCCCTGATCCAGCCATTTCTGGCGACGTGAGGCAGCTTCGATTAACCAGCGTGAATCAATTTCAAAGGCACTGGCGTAAAGTTCTTTAATTTCATCGGATACGCGATCGATCTGTTGCAGGCTGCCGTCAAAGTATTTCAGGTCATTAAGCATGACTTCATCCCACAGGCCTTCGGCTTTCAGGTCTTTAACCATGTACGGATTAATGACGGTGAACTCTCCCGACAGGTTGGATTTAACGAACAGGTTTTGGTATATCGGTTCGATGGATTGACTGACCCCGCAGATGTTAGAAATGGTTGCGGTGGGTGCAATTGCCATGGTGTTGGAGTTGCGCATGCCGACTGTCTGCACGCGGTCACGTAAAGAGTCCCAGTCGAAAGTGTGGCTGCGATCAACCTCCAGATAGCTACCACGGCCTTCGGCAAGGTAGTCGAGAGAATCAATCGGTAATACGCCCTTGCTCCACAGTGAACCTTCAAAAGTGGAATAGCGACCACGTTCTTCAGCCAGATTGGTTGAGGCTTTAATGGCAAAATAACTGATGGCTTCCATGGTGCGGTCGGCAAACTCAACGGCTTCTTCTGAGGCATAAGGCGTGCGTTGTTTATACAATGCATCCTGAAACCCCATGATACCCATGCCAACCGGGCGATGACGTAAGTTGGACTCACGCGCCTGTGGAACGCTGTAGAAGTTGTAGTCGATGACGTTATCTAACATGCGCATGGCAGTGTCGATGGTGCGTTCCAGTTTTTCGGTGTCCAGACCGTTGTCATTAATATGGGCGGGCAGGTTAATTGAACCCAGATTACAAACCGCGATTTCCTGATCGTTGGTGTGTAACATGATTTCGGTGCACAGGTTAGAGCTGTGTACCACGCCAATATGCTGGTTGCTGTAACGCAGGTTACAGGGGTCTTTAAAGGTAATCCATGGGTGTCCGGTTTCAAATAATATGCTAATCATCTTGCGCCACAGGGTTGCGGCTTTAACCGTTTTATGGATCTGCATTTTACCTTTTGCCGCTTTTTTCTCATACGCAACATAGGCTTTTTCAAATTTTTTGCCAACCAGTTCATGCAGATCAGGCGTTTCGTTAGGACTGAATAAGGTCCAGTCTTTATCTTCGGCCAGGCGTTTCATGAACAGGTCTGGAATCCAGTTGGCGGTGTTCATGTCGTGGGTGCGGCGACGTTCGTCACCAGTGTTTTTACGCAGATCTAAAAATTCTTCAATATCAATGTGCCAGGTTTCCAGGTAAGCACACATTGCGCCTTTACGTTTGCCGCCCTGATTAACGGCTACTGCGGTATCGTTCGCCACTTTCAGGAAAGGAACAACCCCCTGAGATTTGCCATTGGTGCCTTTAATGTGCGCGCCCATACCGCGCACTCGTGTCCAGTCATTACCCAGACCGCCGGCATATTTTGACAGCATGGCATCATCTTTAATGGCGCTGAAAATGCCGTCCAGATTATCGGGTATGGTGCTCAGGTAGCAGCTGGATAACTGCGGGCGTAAGGTGCCGGAATTAAACAGGGTGGGGGTTGAACTCATAAAATCAAAAGACGATAACAAACGGTAGAATTCAATTGCGCTTTGTTCGCGGTTGATTTCGTTTATTGCCAGACCCATGGCAACGCGCATGAAAAAGGCCTGGGGGAGTTCAAAACGGGTGTCATCGCAGTGGATGAAGTAGCGGTCATATAGTGTTTGCAGACCTAAGTAGGTGAACTGTAAATCACGTGTAGCATCCAGTTCTTTGCCCAGCAGTGCAAGGTCATATTCAGCCAGACGCGGGTCGAGCAATTCCAGATCAATGGCACGTTTAATGTAAGTGTCGAAATAACCGGCATACTGCGCATTCATTTCTGCTTGCGTGGCACTGTAGGTTTTATTGTAAACAAAACTAAGTGCTTCAGTGCGTAAATCGTCAAGCAATAAACGCGAGGCAACGAAACCGTAATCCGGCTGTTTTTCGATTAAGGTACGTGCACTCATGACTAACATGCGTGCTACATCTTTATCGGCGACACCATCAAACAGGTTGCGTTCTGTGTTATCCAAAATAGCCTGTGCGTCTACACCTTCAAGTCCTTCACAGGCATCCGTTACAACGGTGTGTAAACGTTTGCTATCAAGTGGTGCCGTGCTGCCGTCTGCAAGTGTCACCTTGATGTTACTGGATGGGCTTTCTGTTTCGTCCTGTTGTTCAAGTTCCAGAGCACGCGCTTTGGCGTGTTCATTACGGTAGATCACATAAGCGCGTGAAATCTTCTGATGACCACCGCGCATAAGCGCGAGTTCAACCTGATCCTGAATGTCTTCAATATGGAAGGTGCCGCCATCAGGTATACGACGGGTCAGTGCATGGCATACTTCTCTGGTCAGGTTTTTTACGATTTCGTGAATACGGTTACTTGCCGCTGCATTGCCACCTTCAACAGCGAGAAATGCTTTGGTCATGGCGATGGAAATTTTTGCACCATCAAATGTGGTGACTTTGCCGTTGCGCCGTATCACGCGGAACTGGTCTTGTGCAGAAGTAGTGGTGCTGGTTGTCTCTGCTGCAATTATTTCAGGGGTGGCAACAGTCGCTTGGGTATTGCTCTGCTGAGTTGTGTTTTTATTGGGTATATTGGTTTGCATTGCCCTTCCTGTGGTAATAGCTACGGTGGTGTAAAGTTTGTTTTATTGTTGCTGTTTTTGTGCTGGATACTATAGGGTGTGGTCAGGTGTTAAGTCAAGCACAATATATTGTGTATATTGCAGTGGAGACTATTGGGGAAAGCTGTGGATAAGTTGGCTTTTTTTAATGATTTCCGTGACTTAATAATTATAGTAAAGCGAGCCATAGAACATAAGAGTTTGTCTATATAAAAAACTTTTGGGGTACGTGTATACAACAACCGGGATGATAAATAATAGGGGTATGCATGGAGTCATAATTTTTCCGTTTTGTTCAATTTAGGGTTCAGCGTAAGCGTAAGTTGGTGATATGTCTGCTAGCACTAAGCGGAAGCTGTCTTACTTACCGTCATCACCAAAGAAATCTTCGAAGGAGACATTCCCGTGATGTACCGTATCAATCATTAATTAAAGTATGGTTGCAAGAAAAGCTGCATGGGCATTGATTCTTAGTCGCCAATCATCACAAAACGGACATGTGGGAAATAGGTCCGACAGAGAAAAACCGACCCTTTTCGGACTGTCAGATTTATATGCAGTACAAGAATCTCTCTAAATTTCTATCAAATTATACTCAAATGCTGATATAGCGCTAACGACCCAGAACAGTCTGTTAGAAAATGCTAATAAAAGTAAAAGACGAACTTTACTCGCAGTGCCTGGATAAAAAGTAGAATACAGCAGGGATATAGAGTATGCGAGGAGCGGAAAGCAGAACATAGTGAATTATGTATTCCGCCCCCGAAACTTCAAATTCCCCGTCCCATTAATATATTATCCTTGCAGCTGTTCAGGTTATATTGACAAATGTGATAATAAAAGGCATAGTTGCTGCAGCTTGAAAGTAGTACTTTAATTTATGCAACACCATTTCGATGCCACATCATTAGTTCTTCGTCCTGTTCTTCATATTTCATTGCAACACATTTCAGCCAAATAGCCTTATGATTTTTTATAATCAGGCTTAATTACATTTAAAATTTAATTAATAGGAAATAACTTATGTCTACAACAACCGGTACCGTAAAATGGTTTAACGAATCTAAAGGCTTTGGCTTTATCGAGCAAGAATCTGGTCCAGATGTTTTTGCTCATTTCAGTGCTATCTCTAGTTCGGGTTTCAAAACTCTGGCCGAAGGCCAGAAAGTTGAATTTACTGTTACTGAAGGCCCGAAAGGTCCTCAGGCAGAAAACATCGTAGCGATTTAATTTATAGGTTGCTATATGGCCTGCATTGAATGTAATGCAGGCCAGACTCTCATCCTTTAAGTGTTGAAAGTTAAAAAGGCAAGACTTTAAGGTCTTGCCTTTTTAACTTTAAGCAGACAAATCTATTTTACTAGGAGCTTGTCCGAGAATAGAAATCGTAGCGATATGTCCATGGATGGACGGTAGTAGGACAACGCAGGAGCGGTTGTCGAGGGGAAGCTGATTTGAGTCAGATTTTTTCATTATTTGAGGAGAGTAGTGGCACATGGATGTGGCGTTTACGAACCAAAGGATGGAGTATAGGTATATTTAACGAAAATAAGGGAAGAATCTGGCCAAATTCAGCTTTTCCGCAGTAGGTTCTCTATACTCGGACAGGCTCCTAGATTAATAAAATCAGGCTAAAAAGATCTGCCACCCTTTTTTCTCAATTACCAATTAACTTATGGTGCACTAAAACGCACCACTATTTCAGGTCAAAACAAGGTATAGTCAATTGTTGAGTTCAGGTGCATGTAGATGGTAACCTCTTTTCTCACTGCAACAACCCTTTCCTCAAGGCTGGTAGCACAACAGTTACCCGCAAACAACCTGTCAGAAAGTAACGTTTGATGTGGTAGATGACCGTAAAAGTCCACAGGCAACAAATAAAAGAGTTAAACAATCTATTAGTTTATATCTCGAACAAACCCCGCGAACTACCCGTGGAGTTTTTTTAAACCCATAATGAGGAGTTTCTAAAAGTGAAAAAACTATTTGTTGGCAATTTGCCGTCAGCTACTACTGACGAGTCACTACAAGCTCTGTTTTCAGAATTTGGCAAAGTACATGCTCTCAAACTCGTGAAAGATCTGTTTACAGGCAGTTGTAAAGGATTTGGCTTTATCGAAATGGAAGGCCATGAAGCTCGTGCTGCTATTACTGGCTTAGATGGCAGGACATTTGAAGGCAACACAATTAAGGTTAAATATGAAGAAGAGAGCAAAAAAGGCGGCAATGGTCGTCGCTGAGAAAAGTCGGAGATGCCGGGATTGTTTTTTAACCTACCATTAAATCTGATTAGAATTTACGGAAAAATTATAAATCTTTTTTGGACTGTCAATTTTTTAAATCTATAATATGTCGGTACATCTATTCAAAAGTGTCGTTGACTTAAACAAAGGTATAGTGATGAATGTCAAATTAGAGGTGAAGTCTTGCAAACCGTAGTTAAGAAATGGTTCCATGATAAGGACTCTGGGTTTCTCGATAACGGAGGTGGTCCAGACATAATGGTACGCAAGGCCGAGCTTGTTAACTGTCAGTTTTTGAAAGTAGGAGCAACTGTTGAGTTTGAATGTCACACAGGTAAACAGGGACTAATCGCCAAAAACGTCAAACTTTCGCATCAAAATGGATCAAACAGTCCACATAAAGGAAATCGGAGTCCCAAGGCATTTCGCTTTGGTGTCATGACTTAAATTTAAATTAGCTCGGGATTGGAAAGTGGTGACTTTGTCATTAAGTGATGAAGTCACAGACCAAGCAAGATGCTGTAACCTGCCGTCTAAAAGATCCTGACAAAAACGACTTACATTTTTTGTCGTAGTTGAGCCTGACTTTGAAGGTCCGCATTGTGCCGAAAATTCGCTGTCAGCGAAAATAAACGAAGGTCAGTTCTCGCTCACATTTTCATTGACTGAAAAAGCCGCTCAATGTCGCTTTAGTATTGGATGCGGTCATACACAAGCGGTTTAAAAATCCCAACGGTAGCCCAGGGTGAAAAATAAATTATTATTGCCCAAATCTTGCCCGTTGTTTGTTTCAAAGGTTTCATCGTAACCAATATCAAAATCAAACAGTATCCTGTTTGAAAAGCGGTAGTCTGTTCTGAGTAAGGCGCGCAGCCTTGTTTGCGAACGCCCATTGCTTAGTTCACGAATATCATATTGCAGACGCGGGTTTAAACGCCAGCTTCGAGAAACAGGGAATCTTGAGTTTATGATGAATGAAATGGTGTCAGATGAATCGGTGCTATAGTAACGCACACCGAATATGTTGCTGTCATTTTTCATCAACAGACTGTTAGCGATCAGTTGTGTGCTAAGAAAGTAATCTGTGTCTGTGTCAGGTGTGGCTGCTACGCCACCAGAAGCAACGGTATCACCCACATGGGCGAGGGTAATGTCTGCTGTTAGCTGGTACTTTTCGCTTAACTTTTGCGATCCACCAATGGTTAGCGTTTCGCTGTTGGCCGTTCTGTCTCTTGCAAGTTGATATATCTGCTCATTATTCAACACTGTTTTTAATTCTTCAAGGCTTTGTTCCTGCCTGCCAATTAACGCATTGGTGGTAGCGAGCAGTGGTTGCTTGCGCATGTAGGCGTTTAGGTAGACGGTGCGATTTTGAGCTAGTAGCATGTTGGCATTTAATTGCAGCACCGTCACTTCTTTGTAGTGCAGGTCGTAGTCAACCATACCGAAGAATGATTTTTTCTTATCACGATAACGTACATCGGCACCTATCGTATTAAGATCCTGCAAACCATCAGACTCCTGATCAAAATAAAACAGGTTCATACTCCAATGGTTGAGAAAGGTTCCGGTTTCAAAAGTGAAGCCATAAAATGTTTTGTGTTCATTGATTGATGATTTGTTATCGATGTCAACCGGCAAACCGGCAAGAACGTTCAGTCGCAAATCCGGAGTGAACTGGTAGCCGACGGATAAACCGTCAAACCTTTTTAAAATACCGCCAGTTCGAAGTGTTTGTCGCCCAAACCGGCCAGAGCTGCCGGTTTTTCGGTAACTTAATTCGTAATAGGCTTCAATAAAGCGAAATTCACTGTCGTCACGACTGTCGATAAAGTCATAAACATGGTCGGCAGTAAATTGATAACGATGATCAAATGTTGTGGTTTTGTGTAAGGTTGTCAGATCAAAAAATGTGATTAACTGTGACAGCGTGGTTATGTTTTCGATTTCATCAACAGAGGTTTTATTGTGTTGATAATATTGCGCAAGACTGCCGTAGGTGGTCAGTTCATCTCTTTCTTTTATGGTTGTCATACGAAGGCTTTTTCTGGGGGCGTTGGTTGCCGTCAGCAGTCCGGTAAGGCGTTGTCTGACTCTGTCTGAGCCGTCCGCATCCGGATAAAATGCCAGATATTTTTCGTAGGTATCAACGGCATGTGCTTTCTGCCCCTTGCGTTGTCTGGTCAGCCCCAAAAGTTCAAGCGCTTCGCGAGAATATTTGTGTTCTTCAGCAGCGATTAACGCGTTTAGATAACGAATACTGCTGCTATATTTTTTGTTTTTGAAATCTGTTTTAGCTCTTTGCATCAAACTATCAAGTTGTTTTTCAGTCAGTGAAGCACTGTTGGGTATTGCAGTCTGTTTTGATTTCGAAACCGTAGCCTGCTTCGGCTTCAATGTGGTTACGGGTGTAGTGCTAATGGCTTTGGTAAGGCCTGTTGGAGTGTGGATGGTAAAGGCAATGTTTTTTGCAGAGGCCTTTTGAACCCATGCGCCAGGATAGATTTTTTTTGTTTTGTTTTTCAGTGCAGCAGCCTGTTCACGCTGCTTAAAAAATCCCACGTTTAATCTTTCCCACGGTGAACCTTTTATCATCGTTTGTTCGACATAAACGGTGTGGTTTTTGAATAAGTGACTTTCACGCAGTTGCCATTTCAGGTTTTTTCCTGGCGCAGATGCCAGCACGACTGAGTAGCTGCTGGCGGGTTCGGCTGCTACCGGACTGCCTGCTATCAATAACAGGCAGATGAGCATCGTGGTATAAAAAACCGATGATAGGGATAGTTGGCGCAACATAGCTGGCATGGTGGTAAACATAATTTTGCAGTTAGTCAATGGCTTTACTTACGGATTTTTTTACGGCTCTATTGCTGGTAACCAGCCTGTTGTTTGATGACACAGACCACAATCTTCAGTGGTAATAAGGTGGTCTGCATCTTTGCCGGTTGCTATTGTTCCGTCATGGCAGGTAAAGCAGGCTGCAGTTGCAGTTGAATGGTCAAAGCGAGCACCAGCCCATGTGATTGTTGTATGGCATTGGTCGCATTCAAATGTTGTCTGTATATGGGCTGGGTGCTTACCGGTTGCGATGATGCCATTATGGCAGCTACTGCATACGCCTATAACAGCAGCATGATCAACCCTGGCCACACGATCAAAAGTGATGGTGTTATGGCAGTCTTCACATATTGCACTGCTCAGTATATGTGATGCAGATTTACCAATAGCAATGCTGTTGTTGTGACAGGTTTGGCACGCATCCTGAATGCCGATATGGTCAAATTTTGCGCCTAGCCAGGTACGCTGTGTGTGGCAATCATCGCAGAAATTGCTGCTAGGGAGATGCTGATAGCCTTTGCCGGGTGCGCGGATTTCGTTGTGGCAAAACTCGCATTCCATGGGTGTGCCTTCGAATTGTCCGGCTATGTGGCATTCGGAGCAGTCAATAAATTCGTGCCTGCCGATTAATGGGAAACCGGTTGAAAAGTGATCAAATCCAGGTTCTGGATCTTCTGCTGCCTGAGCAGGGATAAATAGAACCAGTAATATCAACACCAAAGATAGACGAAGTAAGGTTATTAGTTTTGTAAATACAGGATTTTTTGTGTGTGCCATGGGGTTAACCGTTATCGTTTTATGTTGGCGTCTTTGAAGCTTTTTGTGCTGTGACAATCGCCGCAACGCCGGCCAAATTGGCGGTTGTGAATATCACGGCTGCGGTGACAGGCTATACAGTCTGTTGAAACTTCCGGTTTACCTTTTGATTTTGTCTGGTGACAGTCGTAGCAACCAAGTTCTTTATGAGCACCGTCGATAGTGAAGTCTGTTGCTTTGTCATGGTCGAACAGCCATATCTCCCATGCATTTGGGTTGTGGCAGGATTCGCAGTTTGTACCCAGTCTGGTTTTATGAACATCATCGTCTTCATGACACTGGTTGCACTGGGTTTCGGTGTCGCCGAATTCCGCAGAAAGATGACATTCTTCGCACTGTACGGTTGCATGCAAGCCGATCAGTGGAAAGTGAGTCAGGTCATGATCGAAAAATACATTGCTACGCCAGCCTTCTTCATTATGGCAACTATCGCATTTTTTACCCTGTTTGCCTTTGTGAACATCATCCTTACTGTGGCAGTCTATGCATTTTGCTTTTATTTTTTTCGAGCCTGTTTTTTTATCCTTGTAAAGATCATCCTTATGACATTGGTTACAGGCGGTTTTTTTGTGTTTGCCGCGTAAGGCAAAGTCGGTTTTTTTATCGTGATCAAATTTCTGTTTCTGCCATGATTCTGATGCATGGCAAGTTTCGCATTTTTTGCCGTATTGACCTTTATGACTATCGTCATTTTTGTGGCAGCCATAACATTGTTTCGGCAGTTTTTTCTTTGCCTCATCAGACTTGACATCGCCAGGTTGGTGGCAGCTATCGCAAGCGGCTTTTTTGTGTTTGCCGTATAACGCAAAGTCAGTTTTTTTATTGTGATCGAAATGGATTTCATCCCATTTTTTCGAGTTATGACAGCCGTCACATTTTTTACCAAAGTCGCCACGGTGAGCATCGTTAATCTGGTGGCAATCAAAGCAGGTTTTTGGTGTGTCTTTGTATTTCTGGTTTATGTGGCAAGCTGCGCAACTGGTCTTTTTATGGGCATCTTTTAAAGGAAAG
Organism: Gammaproteobacteria bacterium; assembly: GCA_022712755.1. GTDB lineage: Bacteria > Pseudomonadota > Gammaproteobacteria > SZUA-229 > SZUA-229. The sequence goes on along the minus strand of JAFLJY010000042.1, from coordinate 8,912 downwards.
TCGGTTTTATCATGGTCAAATTCCGTTTCTTTCCAGTTTTTCTCAGTATGGCAGTCACCACATTTTTTGCCCTGTTTACCATCATGCACATCGGTTTTTTCATGACAGCCATAACAGTCAGAGGGTGCTTCAGCATACTTTTTTTCAGGTTTATGGCATGACTCGCACGATGTTTGTGTGTGTGCGTCTTTTAGCAGGAAATCTGTCTTGCGATGATCAAAAGTTGATGGATTGAGTAAGACAACATTCGCATCCCTACCTATGTGTTCTGTATGGCAATGCTGACAGTCAGTTCGTGTCGACTCGGGTAGTTGCCCGTGAAATCCGGTTTTTTTGTTTAGATCATCAAGAATATTTTTGTGATCGTGGCAGTGAATACAGAGTTGTCCCTGATTTCTGTCATCTGTGGTGTCGTGACACTGGTCGCAGTCTTTTTCGTATTTTTCATGTGCCTTGATAACGGGTCCAGGCATCAGTAATGAAGTAAAAGAGTCAGCATTACTGGCGGTTGTTGCTAACATGAAGACCAGAAGCAAAGTAAGCTGAATAAAGGGCAGGTATAGTGTGCGCATTTTTATAAATTTAATATGCAGGCTAGGAGCTTGTCCGAGAATAGAAATCGTAGCGAGGGGAAGCTGATTTGAGTCAGATTTTTTCATTATTTGAGGTGAATATAGGTATATTTAACGAAAATAAGGGAAGAATCTGGCCAAATTCAGCTTTTCCGCAGTAGGTTCTCTATTCTCGGACAAGCTCCTAGCATCCAGGTGTAATGGATCAAATAGCTAGCAGGGTAAGCAGTGCCACATTTTTGTAGCGCTGCGCCACCCAGCTGGTTACAACTTACAATTAGTATATGTGTACCGCAAAAATGTGGATAACGGCAGTAATGAGCATCATAAAAAACAGCGGCAGGTGAAGTATGTGCCACAGTGAGAAAAGTCGTTCGTATACCCTGAATGCTGCAGCCTGTCTAAGTGCTAACATATAATTTTTGACTAAACGAGAGACTGCTTTACTGTCTGGCATAGATTGGTTTTCATTGTTTTCCCGGTAACTGCTTTTCAGCAAACGCAATACTTTTCTCTTAAAGAGGGGGGCGTTGATAGCCAGGTAAATAACATGTAAAAGACTTCTTGTCAGACCGGTATAGGGTTGCAGTACCTTTTCTTCCATTATTTTTAGCTGGCTGTTCAGTCTTCTGTCTTTTGCATAAAGTTTGAGTATTTCGGCGTGCTCATCTTCAGTTTTTTGTTTGAGCTCTTTAAGTGTTAAACGTGCTCCGTAAAGACCGTGATGGATGCTGGTATAGATGTATCGGCCAATAACCCCGCTTCCGGCGACCAGTAACATGCTGAACAGTGCGATGGAGCTATTGGTAGAGCCGAGGCTGAAGTTGGAGTGAAACAGAACCAGAACGGGACCGGCAGTGCCAAGAAACATGTGAATACCAAACCAGTAGCGACTTGGTATAAGGCGGGTTAGCAGTGCAACTCGCTTGCTGAGTGGGTATAACAGTAAGATAATCATCAGGCTGCCGCCGACGATGCCCAGTATGTAACCGGCTCCGGTTTCAGCACTCAAATAATTATCATCACGGCGTAACCAGCCGAGGTAGAGTACGGTCAAAACCCCAATCGAGAAAAAATGTGAGCGTATGGCACTAAGCATATTAAGTAACATAGGTTTGGGTGAATCAAATAATTAATAGTTGACAAAAAATCACCTGAAATCAGGTGAAGTGCGACTGTGTTTTGTACCATTTGAGATGTTCAAGGCGATTATCGTCTTGAGGTGAAGCAGTAGAATAAATCTAGAAACCTAATATATTGTAGATTATATAGTATAATTTGAAAAAATGTTTGCGTTTTGTCAATTTCTCGTCACAATTTGTCTGTATTTCATCACTAGTCAGTAAGATAGATATATAATTAGTTAAGGGCATCTCTATTAATTCTGGACATGAAGATTGAAATTCAAAATATGTCAGATTAAGGCGCGAGTCGCACGTAATAGTGGGCTATTGCGAAGACTTGTAACGAAAATATGGCATATTTTGGATTCAAGATTTATGTTCATGAATTAATAGAGATGCCCTATAGTTATTTTCTTTCGTTTATCTTCAGAATGATTGTTCCTGTTTATTGTCCTAGCACTACAAAATTAAATTTAGAGGTTTTAATAAAATGTTGCCAATCACATGGCTCTACGGTTTGCCGTTAGTTATTATTTTGCTGGTTTATTACTGGAGAAAATCCAGTAAACAGCGGAAAAGTAAACGTGTTTTTAATGAATCACTCACTACCGGAATGACTGAGCCAGCATCGATTCACCCGATTGTAAACCACGTCCTCTGTCTTGGTTGTGCCAGTTGTGTCAAGGCATGTCCGGAAAGTTCTAAAAATGTATTAGGTGTGATTCATGGTAAAGCACACCTTATTAATCCAACGCATTGCATCGGTCATGGTGCCTGCAAAACAGCGTGTCCGTTTGATGCTATCGAGCTGGTATTTGGCACTGAGAAACGGGGGGTAGATATTCCCCAGGTTGATGAGAAATTTCAGACTAATGTGCCGGGCATCTATATTGCCGGTGAGCTGGGTGGTATGGGCTTGATTCGTAACGCCGTTACGCAGGGTGTGCAGGCGGTTGATTCTATTTGTGAACTTGATGGCATTCACGATGACAAGCAGCGGGGCAAAGGTAATGGCGTGATAGATCTTGTTATTGTAGGCGCAGGACCTGCCGGTATAGGAGCTTCGCTGGCGGCGAAAGATAAAAAGCTGGATTTTGTTACGCTGGAGCAAGATTCACTCGGTGGTACCGTGTCACACTACCCGCGTGGAAAAATTGTGATGACGGCTCCGGCAGTTCTGCCAATTATTGGCAAAATGCAATTTAAGGAGACGACAAAGGAGGCTTTAATGGAATTCTGGGAAGGTGTGGTCAATAAAGCCGAGCTGGAGATAAAGGATAGAGAACGGGTTGAAAGTGTAGAAGCTGAAAATACCGGCTTTCATGTTAAAACCGGAGTCAGTGAGTATCATACCCGGGCAATTTTACTGGCAATTGGCCGGCGTGGCACACCACGTAAACTGGGTGTTCCTGGTGAAGAACAAAGCAAGGTGGTGTATCGCCTGATTGATCCAGCGCAATATCGAAACCAGCGTGTACTGGTTGTCGGTGGTGGTGATAGCGCACTTGAAGCGGCAGTCAGTATCGCAGAAGAGCAAGGCACCACGGTGTCAATTTCTTATCGAAGTGAGGCCTTTTCGCGCGCCAAGGAAAAAAATCGCATCAAAATTGCTGATGCAGAGAAGGCAGGGCGCTTACAGGTGCTGATGAAGTCAAATGTGAAACACATAGAGCCAAATAAAGTTGTGATTAAAACCGAGGATGAAGAATTAAGTATCGATAATGATGCCATCATTGTCTGTGCGGGCGGTATTTTGCCAACCGGTTTTTTAAAGAGTATCGGCATTACCGTCGATACCAAGTTTGGCACAGCATAGATAAAGAACAGTTTAATGAAACAATTTGCAACAATTCACCATAGTCTAATAAAATTGTTTTCAACAATTTTATGGTTAACCTTTCTGCTGACATTTGCCGCAGAAGTATTTAGCACTGAAGCAGCAACGCAGGATGAGAAACTGGCCGAAGCAAAGCTTGCTGAAGTAAAAGTGGCCATTCGAACGCAGAACTTTAGCAAGGCAGTGAGTTTGCTCAAGCCACTCGCCAGTCAAGGTGAAAAACAGGCGCAGTACAAATTGGCGGTGATGTATCGCAATGGCCAGGGGACGCGGGAAGACCCGGTAAAGGCGGCGCAGTGGATGATAAAGTCGGCCAGGCAGGGATATAAACGAGCGCAGTATTCAATGGCTGTTTTTTATGAAGAAGGCATTGGTGTAAAAATAAGTAAAGAAAAGGCTGTTTACTGGTATAACTCGGCGATAAAGCAAGGGCATAAAAAGGCTGAAAAGCGATTAAAGAAACTTCAGTCCGGTGAGTCGGTAACGGTAAATATCGACAAAAACAGCAGTCCGGAAGAGTCGCTCATTACTGCCGTTAGTGCAGGCAATATTAAACTGGCAGAACAATTGCTGAATGAAGGTGTGAGTGCGAATACCCATAACAAATTTCAATGCCCTGTTCTTTTAGAAGCGGTTGCACAAAAAGACGAGGCCATGGTCAGGCTGCTGGTCAAACAGGGGGCTGACGTTAATGCGGTTGATAAGTACAAGAATCGGCCCTTGCTGGTTGCGGCATCTTTAGGTGAAACACGGATAGCTGGTTATTTGATTACAAGGGGCGCAAAGCCAGGTCAAAAAGATGCCAATGGTAATACCGCGCTAATGCTGGCATCGACAAAAGGACATGTGGCAACCGTCAAAGCTTTGCTGGCAAAAAAATCACCGGTGCAAAGCAAAAATCGTAACGGTGAAACGGCTATTGTATTAGCGGCAAAGGGTAAGCATGATTCCACTGTGTCGTTGCTGAAACAGCATGGCGCCAGGTTGCCTGTAAAACAAAAAAGTGGTCTCAGTGTTAATCAAAAAGTTGCGGTAATTAACAGCAGTACAGCAGGTGTTTATGAAAACTGGAAACCATTAATGATTGCGGTGTGGCGAGGCAAAATAGATGTGACTACCGCTTTGCTAAAAAAAGGCGCTGATCCGGATCAACTTGACCATGAAGGTCACACACCATTAACACGTGCTGCACTGCAGGGTCATGATGAAATAAGCAGACAGCTTATCCACTATGGTGCAGATGTTAACCGTGCCGGTAACAGTGGAAAAACACCACTGATGTGGGTTGCTGCGCAGGGAAAAGACAAACTTGTAAAAACACTGCTAGCAGCCGGTGCCAGTGTGCAGGCGGTAGATAAAAACAATCGGAATGCTTTGTCTTTTGCTATTTTAAACAAACATGAAAATGTCACTAAGCAGTTGCTGAATAAAAAGGCCAGGCCTAATAATTATCTGGTAAAAGGTAAAAATGACTTAATGCTGGCGGTCACATCAATGTCATTATCAACCATCAAACGCTTGCTTGATGCCGGTGCAGATGTGACTGTACAGGATGATTCAGGGCGTGATGCATTGTGGTATGCCATTGGCTCAGCTAAAACAAGCATCGTCGACTACCTGATCCAGAACCATGCAAATTTAAACAGTAAAGATAAAAACGGTGTTACGCTGTTGCATCAGGCAGCGATGATGAACCATCCGGCAACCGTGTTATTACTGATTGAAAAAGGACTGGCTGTTGATGCCAGAGAGAGTCACGATAACACACCATTAATGATGGCGGCGAGTCGTGGATACACTGATACTGTCAGCGTTTTAATTGCCAAAGGTGCTGATGTAAACAGTAAAGATGATGTCGGCAACACAGCACTGATACTTTCGGTGCTGTCTGGCAAAATAGAATCGGTCAGGTTATTACTGGATGCTGACGCCAATATTAATCTTAGAAATAACAAGCGAGAACAGGCTCTTCAACTGGCCGAGCAGGGTGAGAACAAATCTATTGCAGCATTATTGCAAAAGCATAAGGAAGACAACAAACTGTTTGGTATTTTTTGAGTTGGTCTATCCAGCCTGTTATTCAATACTTGTATTAATGTTTTCGTGAAGTTTCTAATGAGTGCATTGATTACAAGACATGTAGGTTGGCGCTGAGGAACGAAGCCCAACAGCGGTGTCTGTATTTTACATTGCTGTTGGGGTTCGCAAACTCAGCATCAACCTACATCATGTCGGATAATTAACGTACTCATTAGTTAATATGCAGGGTTCAGAGGCGTGAAGCATCTTCAGTCTCTTTGATTTTACAGCGTGATAATTCGAATCAGGTCAGTGCCGCCAGAGCGTTGCTCATGCCCGGCGGTTATTATCAGGATGTCACCGCTGTCTGCATTAACCATCTGTTTGATCTCGCTTATAGCAAATTCGATGCGCTCATCGTCTTCCGGTTTTCCCTGGTAGAGTACTGGCATTACACCCCAATTCATCGACAGTTTACGCACCACCCTTTTTGAGGAAGTGACTGCCAGGATTGGGCAGTCTGGACGATACCTTGATATCAGGCGAGAAGTAAAGCCGGACTCGGTCAGGCTGATAATGGCTGCTGCTTTCAGGTTTGCGGCCATGCTGACTGATGCCTGCCCGATTGCCTGTGTTACTACATTAGCGGGACTGGGTTTGATTTTCTGTAAATAACCGTATTCGTTTAATGATGCCTCGGCACGTAACGCGATTGTTGCCAGCGTGGTTACTGCTTCTACAGGATATTTCCCAACAGCGGTTTCACCAGACAGCATGACCGCCGAGGTGCCATCAAGAATCGCATTGGCAACATCACTGGCTTCCGCCCGGGTTGGTTTCGGGTTGTGTTCCATCGAAGCCAGCATCTGAGTGGCGGTTATCACCGGTTTGCCGTTGCTGACTGTGGTGCGGATAATGAGTTTCTGTGTGGTTGGCACATCGGCCAGCGGCAATTCCACGCCCAGGTCGCCGCGAGCGACCATAATGCCGTCTGCGGCATCGACGATCTCTTCCATGTTTGCGACACCGGCTTTGTTTTCAATTTTGGCAATAATTGGGATCAGTGCCTGCTTTTCGACAAGGATTTCTCGCATCCTGTAGATATCATCGGCACTCTGCACAAATGAAGCGGCGATATAATCAACATCATTTTCAGCGGCAAAGCTCAATTCCTTGACGATATCATCCCTGTTTTCCGGACTAACGGCACTCATGGCCAGTTGTGTGTCAGGCAGATTAACACTCTTGCAATTGCCCAGTCGTCCACCGTGGATGATGCGGCAGTTGATCACGCCATCGCTTACCTTTTCAACTTCCAGTTCAATCGCGCCGTCATCAAGTAAAATCGGAACTCCCCGCCGCACTTCTTCAAACAGTTTCTGGTAAGTGATCGATACACCTGTGGCATTGCCAGGTCTGTCATCAGTGTACAGGCTGAAGTTCTCACCGGGCATTAGAGTGGCAGAGTCAGCAATCAGTTTACCGGTGCGAATTTCAATGCCTCGAGTATCAATCATGATAGCAATATTTCGCCCAAGCTCTCTGGCAGCAGTACGCAGGGTCAAAATTTGCTGACTGTGTTTTTCATGGCTGCCATGCGAGAGATTCAGCCGTGCGACATTCATGCCCGCTTCGATCATTGCCTTAAGCATTTCCGGCGTTTCACAGGCGGGTCCGATGGTAGCGATGATCTTGGTTTTTCGAATAGCGGTGTAACCGGAGGCTGGTTTGTTCATGATAGGTATTAATCCATTAAAGTATGGTTGAACCGGTGATTATGAACCTTTAGCTAGCGGATACAATATGCATTGTGGGTGAGAGCAGGGGATTAAGTTTCCTGGTGGTGCTGCTCCTGCAAAGCACTCGGAATAATTATCATCGTCACCTAATAATTGCAGTTATTTTTGTTTGCGTGATAACCTGAAATTAATGACAACTCCGATGAGGGTAATGACGGATAATAATATTAAAGGCCCGTAAGTCGATATGTTTAACAGATCTTCGAATGATGCAGTTGTTGTTGCGTTATAAATCACATTTGAATAGACATAAGACTTTATGGAAATGCCTAATATTGCTGCCGCTATGAAGTGGCTTAGTTTAACGTTTAAAATGCCAGAACTATAATTAACCAGAGAGTGCGGAAAGGCCGGGAATACTCGTAAGGCAAATAAAGTAAAAAAATTATCCTGTTTGCGCAGTAGTTTGTAGGTATGTGATTTTTCGATTTTTGTTACCCAGTCATCGGCAAGGCGATTTGAAAAAAAGTAGGCAGATACCCCACCGAGAGTGCCACCGGCTGCAAGAATAAAGGTAGCCATTGGCGGCGGATAAAGCGGTGCTGCAACCCACAGAAAGAGTGAGCCAGCCAGTGCAAAAGTAAACAAAATAGCTTGCAGTAGAATCAATACCAGAACTAGCCACCAGTGCTCAGAGTACTCTCTGGCAACAGTGAGTATTTTATCGGTATCAAGCAAACCCGCTACTTCCAGTACTATACCTGCTGTGATTAGTAAGGCTATGAGTAGTAGTTTTTTAATATAACGCCGGATCATGTGTTTTCTTTTTTAAGTTGCCAATGGGTATAAACCGAAGCCAGATAGCAAAGTGTATTGACTACACTAGAATGACAGCTTACGGTCATTAGCTGACCTTTAAAAACAAAAACATAGTCCGCGAAGAACGCAAAAGACGCGAAAAAAACAAAAACAATAATAATGGGTTTATAAGCACAAAACTTTGCCGTTTATATCGACTAAGGCCAGCAACACTACCGCTTATTCAAATATGCTTAAAAAACAAAATAGTATTTTCTTTGCTTTTTTCGCGTCTTTTGCGTTCTTCGCGGACGAGTGTTTTTCAGTTTTTCCAACATCCGCCAAGTGTCGTAACCAGCCATTATTTATTGAATAGTTGCTTTGATTGTTTCAGCGCATACCCAGCCAGATTCCTCCAGTCTTACAACCAGACCTCTTGCTTTTTCTTCACAGTAGGTATCATCGTGGTGCGCTGTCCAGAGTATCTGAGGGTCCTCAAAACCTTCTGTTAGCTTTTTGTATACCACATGGCAGGGCAGCGGTGTTGAGTTGGGGTATTCAATGTTGATTTCGCGTACGTTATTTTCACTGCTGCAACTCCATGAGTCAGCATACGCACTAACTGGTACAGAAAACATGGCGACTACTAAAATCTTAACCATTCGATTTGTTAGGTGCATGATACTTTCCTCTTGTGTAGTGAATTTAACAATCTCCAGTTATATTGCGCCAAATTTCCATAAATTTAAAGGGGTAGCAAGACAATGTTCCGTATATTTTCATTATTGTGAGCCGGGAGGTTGCATATAATGCTTTTCCAATG
>JAFLJY010000041.1 GCA_022712755.1 Gammaproteobacteria bacterium | reverse complement strand
GGTTGGCTTCAATTAATGCGTCTTTACCCGAAGCAAGAATGTCAATCGACTCGCCTGCAAACGGCTGATGATGTTCAAACAAACAACTCGCTGCATCCAGTTCATCCAGCACCATTTCTATCATCCGGTCATGCAAACAATCAGCGATTATCTGCTGATTGTTTGCGCACCATTGAACACCCTGAACATGATAAGCAATACCACGCTCAATCCGGCTAACATTCTGTAAACCACAATTATGGGCAATGTCCGTTGCTTTGGACGACCAGGGTGAGATAGTACCGCTACGAGGCACAACCAGAAACAGGTGACCCTCGCTTGAGACCTCTACCCTTTGTGGACCGTAACACAGCAGTTTTTCCAGAACAGTAATTTCTTCATTGTTTAATGTTTTTTCAGCATCAATAAAATGCACAAAATGTGCCGAAAGCTGAACAATTTCAGGAAGAAGAAGCTGAATTTGATTGAATAGTTTTTCCTGACGGAAAGTTGAAAGTGCGGGCGAACCAATGAATGTCTGCATTTTTAGGTCTGGCTTCTAAGGAGTATGATAGTGAGCTGCCAGATTTAGTGAGCCGAATAAAATCACCCAATCTGACAAAATTTTATGGCGGAATATTACCCTGAATTGGGTTTCAAGTCTCTCTCGTTTCCACTTAGGAGTGTGGAAAGAGTTAAGCCTTAGAAGTAATTACAAGCCCAAAGCCGTATGTTTTTCTACTTAATTTTTCTAAATTCGCTGATGCTTAAATCAAGGATTTTTAATAACTGCATTTCAACACCAGGTGAAATATCTTTTGAACCGTGGTTTGGAACAGGAAAAGTATTTTTACCATCAGAGAAAATAACATGTGAGCCTTTTTGACGTACAACTTTGTACCCCATTTTTATCAGCTTTCTTTCAAACTCTCTATACTTGAACGGCATATTTTTCTTGCATAGAAGTCAATTCATTTCTGATAAGTCGTTCATTATTTATTTGCTCAAGATGATAATCCATAATCATTTCAACAACATTTTTTAACTCTATAATCGCTTCTTCTTCTGAATAAGCAAAAGCAAATAAATTTGGATTATCTTTTACTTTGGCTAAATAGCCATCACCGTCTTTTTCGATTGTTGTTTTCATAATGATTTCACAGTAACTTCATATTTCTCTAAATTTTATCATTAAATTTTTGTTATAACCAAATCTCTTTGTCATATTGGAATGACTGCAATTTTAGAGGCTGAAAGTCGTTGGGTTAGCGATAGCGTAACCCAACAAAGCCAGGCGCATATAAGTGTCGGGTTACGCTATCGCTAACCCGACCTACAACACTGGCTGATTTCGTTTGAAGATCAGGGCTAAAAAATCAGATTCATCATCCCCAACATCACCACTAAAAACAAAATAGTCATTATGCCGCCTGCTTTCATAAAATCAGCCACTTTATAACCACCTGGCCCCATAATCAAAGCATTAACCTGATGCGTTGGAATAATAAAAGAGTTTGAGGTGGCAAGTGCTACCGTCAGTGCAAAAACCGCTGGATTAGCTCCTACACCTATTGCAATATTCACTGCCAATGGTACTAATAATACCGTTGCCCCAACATTGGACATCACCAGAGTAAAGAAGGTGGCCAAGATGGCGACTGCCGCCTGAATCACCCAGATTGGCATATCACCCACCACATATAGAACCTGATCGGCAATCCATTTAGCGCTACCGCTAGTCTCTACTGCTAATCCTAGCGGTATCAGTGATGCCAGTAAAAACACGGTTTGCCAGCTGACCGCCTGGTAGGCTTCTTCCATCTTTAATACGCCGGATAAAATCATGCCTATTGCACCGGTCAGCAGGGCAACTGAAAGTTTAATATCGGTGAACAGAACCATAGAAATGGCAAGGAAGAAAAAGAACCCGGCTGGTAGAATTTTATGCGGGCGCATTTTCTGTTCACGCGGGTATTCCGTAGTGACCACCACAAAATCGCGATCTTTCTCAATACGTTCCAGCGCATTCCATGCTGTGTGCACCACCAGGGTATCACCGGTATGCAAAGGCATATTGCGGATATTATCGCCTTCACGCATGGTTTCACCATCACGATGCAAACCAACCATGGCAAGTCCATAGGTTTTTCGCATCCACACATCACGGGCTGTTTTACCTATCAAGCTGGAACCCGGCGGTATAACAACTTCAGCAATACCTGATTTAATGGGTGACAATGATTCGGCAAAACTGCGTAGCTGACTGCGTTTTTTTAAATTATATTTTTCCACGAAGTGGTCAAGATCAACCGGGTCAGCAACCACACCCAGTACCATACCTTTCTTAACCTGAGTATCACGTGCCATCGTGCCAGGACCAATCCTTACCGCTTCACCCTGAAATTTGCTGGCAATAATTCGGACCCGGTAGCGGGTTTCTATTGCGTCCAGCTCCTGACCTATCAGCTCACTGCCCTCAAGTACCGCTATTTCATTAACCGTATAATTAATCCCGTACACGTCATGAAAATAAGCCATTGAAGCCGAACCCACCGTACTGCTTTTACTTTTTGTTTTTGGCAAAACAAAACGTCCGGCCAGTACAAAATAAAGAATACCGGTAACAATTAATGCGGCACCAATTGGCGTGACCGAGAACAAACTCCAGGTATCCATTTGATGCGCCTCAGAAAGCGCCGTATTCGAGGTAAGAATCAAATCATTGAGTAAAATTAACGGGCTCGACCCTACCATAGTCATGGTACCGCCAAGTATCGCGGTGAAGCCCATCGGCATAAGCAGGCGTGACATAGGCAGCCCGGAGCGTGCAGATATACGAGAAACCACTGGCAAAAACAGAGCTGCTGCGCCCACATTTTGCATAAACGATGAGATAAAACCGACGGTGCTAGATATAATAGGAATAATTCGTTTCTCGCTAGTACCACCTGTTTTCAGAATAAATGCCGCGACTTTACTCATCACGCCAGTTCGATCAAGGCCGGCACCGATGATCATCACCGCAATGATAGACATCACTGCATTAGAAGCAAAACCGGAAAATAGATATTTATTATCCAACAGTCCCTGTTCAAGCCCCATGAACGGTGCCAATAGTGTCGTCAGCCCCAATAGCACCATAATAGAAATGGCCGCCACATCAACAGCAACCACTTCAAATGCAAAAAGATAAATAGTTAGCATTAAAATAGCCATAACCCAGGCGATTTGGATGCTTGGTACTACAGTGGATAAAAACCCCGCCAGTGCAGTAAAGAGTGTTGCACCAATAATCTGTTTAAGATTAATAACTCCTGGCTTTGTGACAGCGTTGTCTTCGTCCTTAAGTTTGTTCATTCTTGATCGTCTCTCATCATGCCAACTTATCATCCGCCACATGATACGTTGGGTCTTCCATCACATTCACTTCGACCAGGTCACCCGCTTTGGTCAACAGTTCTGCACACTCCGGGCTAAGGTGGCGAAGGTGTAATTTCTTGCCGGCTTTAATGTATTTTTCAGCGAGATTGTCAATGGCTTCAATGGCGGAGTGATCGGCTACACGCGAATTCTGGAATTCGATAATGACATCATCAGGATCATCAGCTGGTGAAAACAGGTCAAGGAAATTTTTCACCGAGCCAAAAAACAAGGGACCATTTAACTCATAGACTCTGGAGCCATCTTTATCATCATAGCTTTTTACGTTGATGTGACTGGCATGTTCCCAGGCAAAAAATAAGGCTGAAACAATAACACCAACAACAACAGCAATAGCCAGGTCGGTAAACACCGTAACGCCCGAAACCAGAATCAATACAAACGCATCCTTTTTGGGGATTTTCCCCATAATACGAAAACTCGACCATTCGAAAGTGGCAAACACAACCACAAACATCACGCCAACCAGCGCTGCCATTGGAATAATTTCAATCAGGTCGGAAGCAAACATAATAAACATCAGCAAAAACAACGCTGCCGAAACACCCGATAAACGCTGTCTCCCTCCTGAATTTACATTAATCATGCTTTGCCCAATCATGGCGCAGCCACCCATACCACCAAACATGCCCGTGACAGAATT
>JAFLJY010000267.1 GCA_022712755.1 Gammaproteobacteria bacterium | reverse complement strand
ATATACTGGTGGTGGCGCATGCCGGTGTCGCCCGCGCAATTACCGCCAACATTCTAAACATGTCGCTGGGTGATGTTTACAGCCGGCTTAAAATTGACTATGGTGCCATCATTCATAGCTCGGTGGATGAAGGTTTGCCGCCGAGGTTACTTATTCAGGGATCAAAATAAGAGGGGCTGTAACTACTCAGTGAATTTGCTTGTGAGTAGTTGTGGTACGCTTTACTTTCTCGGCGAAGGGTTTTCATTCAGTCGCATAAAAGTTCCAGCCAGCTGCAACTTATGGTGCAATTGGGCTAAACCCTGCTCATTAATACTCAAAACAAAACGCTCTTCCTGATCCGTATTAAGGGAGGATGTACAGTCCAGTTTTGCTTCCTGTTTGCCTGACATTGACCAGAAACAATGCCATGTCGCATTATTCTGCTTAGCGGTAACAAAGTCTGCTCTACCGTCAAAACCAACCACCAGCCTGCTAATACCGTAACTATTATCTTCTGTTGCTTTCCAGACACCAGCAGCAGGGTGAGGGCTACAGGCGGAAAGTAGCAGGGAGATGCAAAGAAAAAATAGAGCGTAATAAAACTTCATAGAGCAACCTAATATTTTTCAAAAACAAGACCAACAGATTAACCTGCGTCCAGGGTGATAATAACAAAAAAGGCGAGACCTTTTGAGTCTCGCCTTTTTTTACCTAAGCCGGAAGCCTTCCGAGTTAAGCTGGTTTGTAGTCAAATCTAAAATTAGACGGCTACGATGTTCTCTGCCTGAGGACCTTTCTGACCCTGTGTGATAGTGAACTCAACTTTTTGACCTTCAGTTAATGTTTTGAAACCTGAGCCTGAGATGGCACTGAAGTGTGCGAAAACGTCTGGGCCAGATTCTTGTTCGATAAAACCAAAACCTTTAGATTCGTTGAACCATTTAACAGTTCCTGTAGTTGTAGACATAGTGTTATTTCCTATTTATTAATGAGTAATTAAAGCCCTTAATCAGGGGTTGCCTAATTATTTGGGGCTGTTTGGCTAGAAGTTTGCTATTACTTATTAAAAAACAGGACGGTGCACTAAAGAAAAAATCTAAAGCAAAACATCGAAATGGTATTACATAAATATAAGTCGTACTTTCAAGCTAACTGGATTATATACAATTTCCCTTTATAGTCAACGGGTATTGCTTTTTAACTCAAGTAGATAAATAACACCTGCCAGTATTAACCATAATATTCTCATTCGGCACTGTCACAATTTGACAAATTTCAATGCATCAAGTCTTTTTTACATACGCCGATAGTATCTTATCTAATTGATTTGCAAATGTTTTTCGATCACTCTGATTTAATGCAGCAGGCCCGCCTGTATCTACGCCACTGGCTCGCAACGTTTCCATAAAGTCTCTCATGCTAAGACGTGCTTTTATGTTATCCATGGTATAAAACTCACCACGCGGACTAAGCGCAAGCCCTTTGTGTTCAACAACATCTGCCGCTAAAGGAATATCACTGGTTACAACTAAATCATTCTCGTTAAGCCGTTTAACAATTTCATTATCTGCAACATCAAATCCCTGCCTTACCTGAATAAAATTAATAAAGCGTGATTTTGGAATATTTATCGGCTGATTAGCAACCAGCGTCAACTGTAGCTCGGTTCGAACTGCGGCTCTGAACAAAATTTCTTTGATAACGACTGGACATGCGTCAGCGTCTACCCATATTTTCATAAAACATCATTCCTAGGAGCTTGTCCGAGAATAGAGAACCTACTGCGGAAAAGCTGAGTTTGGCCAGATTTTTTCATTATTTTCGTTAAATATACCTATATTCGCCTCAAATAATGAAAAAATCTGACTCAAATCTGCTTCCCCTCGCTACGATTTCTATTCTCGGACAAGCTCCTAGGTTACAATGCACCAATTATAACAATAAGATCTGGAAAATTACGTGCAACGTCAATTTCTACTTCAGCAATGGCTACAAAACCTTGCTGAAAACACCTATACCGATTTACAAGCGGCTTCAGCCGATGCCAGCTTCAGGCAATATTTTAGGGTCACCAATACTCAGAACAATAAAACCTATATCGTGATGGATGCCCCGCCTGATAAAGAAGACTGCAGCCCTTTTATTCAAATTACCGAATTGCTACGACGCGCTGGCGTGAACGCACCGAATATTATCGCCATGGATATTCAACAGGGTTTTTTGTTACTGGATGATTTAGGCAGCACACCTTATCTTCAAAAATTAAATAACGAAACTGCAGATGCGCTCTACTTTGACGCTATTGACGCATTAATTAAAATGCAAAGCATAGACGCCAAATTGCCCGCTTATGGCATAAAGCTGCTGCAAACAGAATTAGATTTATTTGAAACATGGTACTTAAATAAACACCTGGGTATTCAATTAAACACTGGTCAAAAATTTTCGCTAGCTTCAATTTTTAAATTATTAATTAATAACGCAACACAACAACCACAGATATTTGTGCACCGTGATTATCACTCTCGAAACCTGATGATTACCGACAATAATAACCCAGGGGTCATTGATTACCAGGACGCTGTTATTGGCCCTATCAGTTACGACCTGGTCTCACTTTTTAAAGATTGTTATATCGAATGGCCTCCCGATAAAATCGAACACTGGTTAGATTTATATTTAAGCCGCTTAACACCTTCGATTACACCGGCGAACAGCATTAAAAAAGAGATCTTTATTCGCTGGTTCGATTTAATGGGGATACAGCGGCACTTAAAAGTTTTAGGGATTTTTTCACGTCTAAATTATAGAGATGGTAAGGCACAATATCTGAATGAATTACCTTTAACCTTAAAATATATTATTGAAACCTGCGATAAATACAAAGAACTGCAACCATTAAAAAAACTGCTAATACAACACACTGAGCAAACAATCAAACAGTCAAATACTGGCGCTGACGTATGAAAGCCATGATACTTGCAGCCGGGCGCGGTGAGCGCCTGCGACCGTTAACCGACAAAATACCGAAGCCGTTAATTAAAATCGCCGGCAAATCCTTAATTGAATACCATTTGAATAATCTAGCCAAAGCCGGGTTTAAAGATATTGTCATTAACACCGCATGGCTGGCAGATAAAATTCACGCTCAACTTGGTGATGGTACAAACTATGGGGTGACTATTCACTATTCGGACGAAGGCAAAGCACTAGAAACCGCAGGAGGCATTATTAATGCGTTGCCGTTATTAGGTGACGAACCGTTTCTTGTTGTTAATGGTGACATCTGGTGTGATTTTAATTTTTCAACACTGCCAACATTAAATAAAAACCTGCAGTCACATTTAGTGCTGGTAAAAAACCCTGAACATAACAAAAAAGGGGATTTTGCATTACGCGATGGTCGAATTAAAAATATCACTAAAGCCGCCACTAATGCCACTACCGAAGCCGCCACTGACTCCACCGGCGAAACCCTGCACACCTTTAGCGGCATAGGGCTTTATCGTGCTGAATTTTTTGCCGAAGAGCAATCTACCGAACAACAGCAGACAATTGCTGCGCTTGCCCCCATCATTAGAAAAAAGTGTGAATATGATTTAGTGAGTGGGCAGCTTTATGATGGTTTATGGACAGATGTTGGTACGGTTGAGAGACTGCGACAGTTAGAGCGACAGCTTTCCTTTATGGCAACCTAACCAGACAGTTCGTCATATTTTTCGCTTTAGAAATAAACGCCTTGTCAAATGTATAAAGTTTTTCAACTTCCTGGCATTGCGAAAGATGCATCGCATCAGAAAAGTCTAGCCCCTGTCTATACCATTTAATCGCTTGTTCAATATAGACCGGGGCAAATAAATGCACATTCTTTAAACCAAATAAATTAACCATAGCAATCGTTATTTCTTCCGTGCTAAAACTGTAGGCATATCTTAAAATCCATTCAGTCTCCAGGATAACCGTATCTGGTATAAAAACTTCATTTTTATTAAAAACAGAAAATGCTTTTTTGTATTGCAGCTCATCGTCATGCGTCAAAAATCGAATAATTATATTGGTGTCAACGGCAATCACTTAACTTTCTCCATAACGCCTTTTAAAATAGCCAGCTCCATATCTTCAAGCGACCGCACCTTGCCGGTAAATTTTAAACAGGAAGCAACATCATTAATTTGTGTTTGGGCAAAAACATCACCTGACTTAAGTAAAACACCATCACCGACATCAATAACGACCAGCTCCTGCCCCGCCTGCCAATGATGAGATTTTCTCAATGTACCGGGAATAACCACCTGCCCTTTACTGGATAATTTCGTTGTTTGCATTTTACTAAGACTCCTAAAAGTAAGACATATGTAAGAATTATAACGGCTTTTAAACTACAGTCAATTTACTTAATCGTCCCGCCTCAGCAAAAAAAATCACCATCGACTATTTCAGGCACAAAAAAACGGGATCCAAAGATCCCGTTTTTTTACTACTCTACGCTTATTACTAAGCGGCTAATCTTTTCAGATTAGAATTTTTTGCGAATGCCCAGGGCAAATGCACTTTCTTCACTTGCTACAGTGTCAGATGATTTATCACCATAAGCAGCATATAACATAGTCATTTTAGACAATGAATGAACATATGCTACAGCAAAACTGGTGGTATCCAGAGCACCAGCTGTTATGTGCGTTGCTGTACCAGCAGTTACCTGAATAGAGTTATTCGCATTAATGTTGAAACCTGCATTAACATGAATGAAATCAAAACCAGTTACATCTTCTGCTGCTTCGTACTGACCTGCAACATGGAATGCTTTAGTGCTGTATTTGCCACCAATTTTAACAGCTGTTTCTGTCGCATTAGGTGTAGCAACAAGAGCCTGAGTATCAATATAGTCAACAAAAGCTAAAATGTTTTTAGTTTCATAACGCACACCAACACCGATAGTTTCGTCATCACTATTAGAGAAAGTTGTATTCGCTACTAACTGTACGCCACCCATTTTAGGTGAAGAGTATTGTAGCTGGTTGGTCATACGACCACGGTTGATAGCACGACCGTTGTGCAGGCTAGATTGTGTATCAAGGAAACCACGACCTTCAACTGGAGTACGGTATAAGGAGTCAACCTTGCCGCCTTTTTGTTTGTAGTTAGAAGACATAGCACCCAGTTTAATGGTACCCATGCCACCTTTTACACCAGCGAATACGTCACGTTGAGTTAGTGCGTCGCCATTACCACTAGATCCTGTGGCATCCAGTTGAAACTCAACTTTATAGATAGCTTTCAAACCATCGCCAAGGTCTTCTGAACCTTTTACACCGATAGCAGATGTATTACTGGTCATTACCAGGTTATTAAGACTGTCAAGATCAACGATAGACAGATGAACGTTACCGTAAACGGTAGGTGCTGCCATTGCTGCTGGTGCAGCCATAGTCGCAGCAACTGCGATTGCTAATATAGATTTTTTCATTATGCAAGACTCCTGCATTATTAAGTTATTATGATCATAGCTATGATTACAAGTGTGATTACACTGTGCCGTAACAATCTAGCTGTTACAAGCTTGACGCTTCCCCCAATGAAAGCGGTTTGCCCTCATCTACAAAAGCGGCTTTAAAAGCAAATGCAATCACATCATTTACTCTTTACCCACAACCATCTTTTTTAAAAGCCAATGTTTTACAAGTAAAGAGTACGGGGAGTATATGCAGATATGCTTAAATTGCAAGTAAAAATGCGAATTAATTCACATTAACATGTGCCAACTTGTCACAATGTGTCAACTTGTCATATAAACGTAAAATATATAAAACATTTCGCCACTGAAATCACAAAGATCACAGAGGTTCTCTTTACAATGTCGCCGCAGCAGGCACCGCACTGTTAACAATAAAAGCCATGCTCTGTGTCGAAATTTTTTTGTGCAATAATCGCACCGCCTTCCTGGCTCTTTGCGAAATACCGTCCATCCCTGGACATAAAAAAGCCCCGGAAACGGGGCTTCTATCAAAAACGTTGGTTGAACACGTTGAAACAGTCGTCTTAACGTTTCGAGAACTGAGTGGCACGACGCGCTTTGCGCAGACCCACTTTTTTACGCTCGACTTCACGCGCGTCACGGGTAACAAAACCTGCTTTACGAAGTGGACTGCGCAAGGTTTCATCGTAAGAAATTAACGCACGGGTTATGCCATGACGAATGGCGCCCGCCTGACCTGATATACCGCCACCGCTTACGGTGACCTTTACATCAATGTTGCTTTTCATATCAACCAGCTCTAGTGGCTGGCGAACGATCATCTGCGCTGTTTTGCGGCCAAAAAAGACATCTAAGGGTTTACCGTTAACGCTGATATCACCTGCGCCTGTGCTCAAATAAACTCGTGCGCTGGAGGTTTTGCGTCGACCGGTTGCGTAATGTTGTTCTGCCATGGTGTGCCCTGGTTTAATTTTCTAGTATCTGGTTAGTTTGTTTCGATTAGTTTATGTCTAGAGGTTGTGGCTGTTGTGCCGCATGCTGATGTTGTGAACCTGCATAAACCTTCAGTTTACGGTACATTTCACGTCCTAGAGGATTTCTTGGCAACATGCCTTTTACTGCTATTTCAATCACTCGCTCTGGTGTGCGTTCGATCATATCGCTGAAATTTGTTGCTTTCATGCCACCCATATAACCGGAGTGGCGATAATACATTTTATCTTTGGCTTTATTGCCGCTTACACGTACTTTTTCAGCATTGATTACAACAATATAATCACCGGTATCAACATGTGGTGTGTAGATTGTTTTATGTTTACCGCGTAGACGACGTGCAATTTCAGTTGCTAATCGACCCAATGTTTTACCATCAGCATCAACCAGAAACCAGTCACGTTTTACATCATCCGCTTTTGCGCTTATGGTTTTCATCAGTATTCCGGTGTATCTATAGATATGGACAAGCCTGGAGCCAAACACCGACCCCCGACAAAGAGGCGGAATATTACAGGGATTTAGCTAGTTCGACAAGTCTATTAGACGTATTTTAATAAAATAATCATCTTTAATCCGCTTTTCTATAGGCAAAAAAAAGCGCGGATAAAAATCCGCGCTGAAAATTACCACCAAAGGGAGGATGGAGGAAATATGAAAAACTCACTTCATTGCTAAAGCGAATATAAGAATATTATAATATGTTTATGGTGATGTCAAACTCTTTTTAACCAAACTGACTTTTTTCACCGCTGCCAATCGTAAGCCTTTCTTTTAACTTAAAATTTTCAACTTAAAACATTTTTATCAAATCAGCAGCCTTTTAACGATTTCACCACCAATCAAATGTTTGTTTATAATCTCATCAATATCTTCTCGATCAAGATAGCTGTACCAGGTCTCTTCAGGATAGACCACAATAACCGGGCCGAGTTCACAGCGATCCAGACAACCTGCTGTATTTATTCGGACTTTTCCCTCTCCGGATAGACCCAGCTGTTTTATCCTGGCTTTGGCATAAGCACGAATTTCACTGGCATTGCACTGCTCACAACACTGCTCACCTGATTCGCGTAAATTGGTGCAGAAAAATACATGATATTTGTAATGTGACACTTTCCTATCCTGTTTTATGTTTTATGTTTTATGTTTTATGTTTTATGTTTTATGTTTTCATTATAAAAAACAGTATTGCACCAGTCGCTCTAAAGCCGCAAACTATAGCTATGCGCAATTACACCCCTTTTGACCAGTTAATCATCAGTGCCGACACGGCTTTACGTACCCTTTTTGGCCAACCCATGATTACCCATCGAGAGTATCCGGCTAAAAATATTTCTGATGCAAATTTCTCCGATGAAGATAGAAAACACATTGCTGGCCTGATGCGAATCAACCATAGCGGAGAGGTTTCGGCTCAGGCTTTATATCAGGGTCAATCTGTCACCTGCAAAAACCCGGAAATTAAAGAAAAACTGCAGCAGGCCGCACTGGAAGAAAACGATCATCTTGACTGGACTAAAAATCGACTCAACGAACTCGGTGGCCATACAAGTTTCCTTAATCCACTGTGGTATGGCGGCTCTTTTGCTATTGGTGCTTTTGCCGGCGCTATTGGCGACAAGTGGAACTTAGGCTTTCTGGCTGAAACCGAACACCAGGTTGTTGAACATCTGGAATCCCATCTTAATAAGTTACCCGGCGGTGATTTAAAAAGCCGCGCCATTCTGGAACAAATGAAAATTGATGAACAGAAACATGCCACCACCGCCATCGAACATGGTGCGGCTGAGTTGCCACCACCGGTTAAAACCTTAATGGCAGCGATGTCTAAAGTGATGACAGGCACAGCTTATTACGTTTAAAAGTTTATTTTGTCACATTCAGGTTAAAGCCGAATACCAGTAAGTTAAGTCTTTCGCCGGTAGCTCCTCAATAACCTGTGGCGGTTGCCGTCATTCCGGCATGTTTTTAGCCGGAATCAATCGGTCAGT
>JAFLJY010000298.1 GCA_022712755.1 Gammaproteobacteria bacterium | reverse complement strand
TGGGTGAAATAGGTGGCAGCGCAGAAGAAGAAGCCGCGGAGTTTATTCAATCAGAAGTCAGTAAACCGGTCACCGCCTTCATCGCCGGTGGCACTGCGCCAAAAGGCAAACGTATGGGCCATGCCGGTGCCATTATTGCTGGCGGTAAAGGCACCGCTGCAGAAAAATTTGCCGCCCTGGAAAAAGTCGGCGTGCATACTGTGCGCTCACCTGCCGACTTAGGCAAAGGCGTGGCTGAGGCAACTGGTTGGTAAAAAATGTTAACCGCAGAGGCGCAGAGATGCAGAGGAAAAACGTTGGTTGTTTATCACGCCGAAGGCGTGATAAACAAAAAACTCTGCGACTCCGCGTCTCTGCGGTAAATTTGGTTTTATCTTTTTTGTAACCATTCAATAATCTGCTGCGCAACCTTGGCACTGGATTGTCGGTCAGCAAGTAAATGATCAGTATTTCTTACCGTAATCAACTGCGTTTCCCCTTTAACCCACTGCTGTATCTGTTTTGCATTTTCTTCGCCCACAACTTCATCATTTTCGACGTTAAAAATAAGCACAGGTTTTTCCAGTTGGGATAAAATTGATGGCATGTCCGCATTACGAACATCGTTTATAAACCCCGGTTCAATATCAAAATACTGGCTCGCCACTTTAAAACTAGCCATACTATTTTGCTCAAGCAAAGTTAAGGCATGACCAAAATGATGTAACACGTGTGCAGGATTACTCGGTGAGGCAACTGTTACCACGCCTTTTACCGTATCGTAATTTTGTGCGATAGAAAGCGTTGTGGTGCCGCCCATGCTATGCCCCATTAAATAACTGGGCATTTGATAGTTTTCATTCAGGAAGTGGATGGCACTGCGTAAATCATCCTGTGTGGTAGAAAAGTGGGTAGTGGAAAAATCACCTTCACTGTTTCCCAAACCAGTAAAGTCAAAACGTAAAACACCATAACCCTGTTCAGCAAGTAAACGGCTTAAACGAAAAGTGGTAATGGTTTCTTTGGTGCAGGTGAAGCAATGACAGAAAATAATAAAATGAGCTATTTTTTTTATGTTGATGTTAGCTGGTATATCAAGACGTGCATCAAGAATGTACCCGCGTGAGTTTTTAAAATTACATTTAATCGTTTTTGTTTTCATATTTTGGTGTTAAGTTGAGAGTTTGCTGAATGAAAACAAATAAGCAGAGGTAGACCGTGTCAGATACAAGCCAGTCAATAGATAATCAATCGCAGGACAGTTTGCCTGAAAATCGCATGCCTGTCATTCGTGTACTCGCACGACCCGCTGATCAAAATTCGGGTGGCAGTATATTTGGCGGCTGGATTATGTCTAATGTTGATATCGCAGGCAGTATTCCCGCACTAAGACGTGTACGTGGGCCGGTGGTAACACGTGCAGTGGATTCTTTTGAGTTTAAAAAACCGGTGTTTGCTGGCGATTTGATCAGTTGTTATGCCGACATTATTTCTGAAGGCCGAACCTCAATAAAAGTGAAGGTAGAGGTTTATGCGGAAAGAATGAAACAGGGTGAAACATCGATAATAAAAGTAACCGAGGCAACATTGACTTATGTTGCTATTGATGAAAACAGGCGACCAAAAAAAATACCGGAAAAATAAGGGTTCCCAAAAATAAAGTTTTCATGTCGTAAATCAAGTTTATTGAAAATTGCCTGGACTGCTAATGCCATGTGTGTTAAAAACTGCGTCAAATAAATATAAACCTCTAAATACGACGAAGTTCAGCCTATGAAAAGAAGCATCCTGATAATAGCGAGTATATGCGTATCAACCAGTGTTTTTGCCGGAGGCTATCGAGTAGCACTTCAGGGACAAAAAGCATTAGGCATGGGTCACACCGGTGTGGCTTTAACGGATAGCTCTGAAGTGGTTTTCTTTAATCCTGCCGGTATGGTGTTTCTGGAAAACGATATGGACATATCAGGTGGTATCACCCTGATTGACGGCGTAACCAAATATCAAAGTCAAACCGCTAACGCCGCTGCTGAAACCGATAACCCAATTGGTACACCGATAAGTTTTTATCTTTCTAAAAGGCACAATCAGAACCTTTCTTATGGTATCGGCGTGTACACCCCTTACGGAAACTCCGTTGAATGGCCAACAGACTGGGCAGGTTCACATCTGGTCAATAATATAGAACTGAAAACAATCTATATTCAACCCACTATTTCGTATAAATTTAGTGATAAATACAGTATTGGTTTTGGCCCAACCTATGTTATCGGCGAAATTGAGTTTAACCGTAACCTTAGTACCTCTCTGGTTGATGCAAATGGTAACCGTTCCAATGTGACTGTCGATGCATCGGGCATTGATGCCTGGGGATATAATATCGGTTTTCTGGCAAAGCCCAATGACAAGTTTTCAGTTGGGATTAGCTATCGTTCAGAAATTGACCTGGAAGCCAGAGGTGAGAATGCTAATTTTGAAAACATTCCCGACTCTCTGCAAAGTACATTTCCGGATACAACCTATAATGCCGATTTAGTCCTGCCTGCTGAACTGACTATAGGTCTTGCCTATAACATCAGCGCAAACACCGTATTTGCCATTGATATCAATCGTACATACTGGGGTGCGTATGACAACCTTGATATCGAATTTAATAACGGCGCAGGCACGTCGCTTAACCCGCGAAAATATAAAGATGCCAATATTTATCGTTTCGGCTTACAACATAAGGCAAACGAAAAATTAACCGTGCGTGGCGGTATTTATTTCGATCAATCACCCATTCAAGATGGTTTCTTCACGCCGGAAACGCCGCGTAATGATGCTATCGGTTATACCGCTGGAGCCAGTTATAAAGTGACTGAGCGCATGGAACTGGATTTTTCATTTCTGCATTTGAGGTTCAAGGAGTTTGAAGGCTCGTACGACCATATTGACCAGTCGGGTACGCTTATATCCTTCGGCGGCGATTACAAGTCTTCTGTAGTTGCGGTTGGTTTTGGTCTTAATTACAAATACTGAGATAACAAAAAATGATGCTTATGAATAATCAAATGATTAAAGTTGCAGGTTTAATCCTTGCCTCTGCCGTTATTTCAGCCTGTGACGTAGATTTCAGAGAGCCGGTTGGTGATAGCTCCACGTTTAGTAGTGGCACGGCTGATTTTAGTGAATTTGTTGCTATTGGTGATTCGTTGACAGCAGGTTTTACCGACAATGCACTTTATCTGGCTGGGCAGGAAAATTCCTACCCTGCCACACTTGCACAGCAGTTTGCCAAAGTGGGCGGTGGTAGTTTTAACCAGCCATTGGTGAGTGATAATCTGGGTGGTTTGCTTTTTGGTGGCGTCGCTAATCCTGACTTTGCTAACAGGTTGGTGTTAGATGCTGAAACGCAAAGTCCTGAACCCATAGTCGGTACGCCGACCACTGAAGTCATCGGCTCAGGCTTAAACGGTACTGAATTCAGTAATATGGGTGTGCCGGGTGCAAAATCATTTCATCTGGGGTTAACAACATATGGCGACCCGGCAGCATTAGGTGTATCTGCAAATCCTTATTTTGTCCGCTTTGCCTCTTCTACAACAACATCAATGATTACTGACGCAGCGGCGCAGATGCCCTCATTTTATGTTTTGTGGATAGGCAATAATGACGTTTTGTCTTATGCGACTTCGGGCGGTACTGGTGTTGATCAGCTGGGTAATTTTGATCCTGCAACCTATGGTTCAGACGATATTACCGATCCTAATGTGTTTGCAGGTGTTTACGCTGGCTTAGTTGGTGCATTTACAGTGGCTAACTCATCTGTAAAAGGAGTGTTAATCAATATTCCTGACATCACTACTATACCGTTTTTTACTACCGTGCCGTTTAACCCGGTACCATTAGACCAGGCAACAGCTGATGCATTAAATACCGCCTATGCAGCATATAATGCAGGTGTTGCTGCTATTTTGGGTGGCACTGATCCTGATCAAGTTGCTCGAAGAACTATTACTTTTTCTGCCGGGCTAAATAATGCAGTTGTTATTTTAGATGAAGATTTAACCGACCTAACAGGTTTTAATCCGGCGCTATTAAATATGAGACAGGCCACAGCGGAAGATTTATTGCTGCTTACAACCCGTGCCATTATTGGTACTCTTGCTGATCCGAACAACCCAAATTCTGCTATTGGTCTTGCGGTACCACTGGCTGATAAAGACGTATTAACCCCCGAAGAAATTCAGGCCATTGATACCGCCAGATTAGCCTTTAATGCAACCATTAAAAGTGCTGCTGATGCCGATGCAAATTTAGCGTTTTTTGATGCTGCCGCCAAATTGAAAGAGCTGAATGACACCGGTATTGATTACGGCACCGGTTTTGTTGAATCTACCTATGCCACCGGTGGTGCTTTTTCACTGGATGGCGTTCATCTAACCGCGCGTGGTTGTGCCATTACTGCCAATGGTATTCTTGAAGTTATTAACACCGAATTTGAGGCTAATATCCCTGGGGTAGATCCGGGCGCTCGTACTACCATCTTTTTTAAATAAGCAGTTTTTTAAATACTAATAAAATATAAATGCTGAAA
>JAFLJY010000040.1 GCA_022712755.1 Gammaproteobacteria bacterium | reverse complement strand
GGCGAATCAAACGCACACCCTGGGTATTACGACTCATTTCACCGACCTCGGCAACGGCAATACGCACCAGTGTGCCATTATCGGTAATCATCATGATTTCATCATCATTCTGCACCTGGACGGCACCGACTATCTTACCGTTTCGCTCACTGGTTTTAATGGAAATGACACCGCTACCGCCACGACCTTTTAATGGATAATCATCCACATCGGTGCGTTTACCATAACCATTTTCGGTTGCTGTCAGAATAGAACCACCTGCTTCAACTTTAATCATGGCAATGACTTCCTGAGTATCGCTAATGCGAATACCACGTACACCACCCGCTGTTCTGCCCATGGAGCGCACATCCGTTTCTGAGAAACGAACCGACTTGCCTGAATCAGCAAGTAACATGATATGGTCACCGCCATCAGTAATGACAACATCGACCAATTTGTCATTATCACGGAATTCAATCGCTTTAATACCGGATGCACGTGGTCGTGAGAAATTAGACAGGGCGGTTTTCTTCACCGTACCCGAACTGGTTGCCATGAACACAAAACGATTGTCATCGTAATCACGAATCGGCATAACAGCATTGATGCGCTCACCTTCTTCCAGTGGCAACAGATTAATAATCGGTTTGCCGCGAGATCCACGACCCGCCATTGGCAACTGATACACTTTTAACCAATACACTTTGCCGCGGCTGGAGAAACACAGCAGGGTATCATGAGTATTGGCGATAAATAATTTATCAATGAAATCTTCAGTTTTCATTGCGGTGGCGGATTTACCACGACCACCCCGGCGCTGGGTATTATAAACATCCATCTGTTGCGACTTGGCATAACCTTCATGCGAGAAAGTCACCACCACGTCTTCCTCGACAATAAGGTCTTCCATGTTGAAATCAAGCTCATCTGCCATGATCTCACTACGACGTGGATCATCATATTTATCGCGAATATCTTCCAGCTCTTCACGTATCACTTCAAGCAGGCGTTCAGGGTTAGAAAGTATCTCAATAAGTGCTTTAATAACATCCAGTATCTGCTGGAATTCATTAACAATTTTATCTTGTTCAAGCCCGGTCAAACGATGCAGTTTTAAATCAAGTATCGCTTGCGCCTGCACTTCAGAAAGATGGTAACCATCGTCTTTAAGGCCATATTGCGGTTCTAAATCTTCAGGCCGTGAAACAGTCGGATCGGCATCGGCGGTGGCACGAGCCACCATATCAACCACCATTCCGGCTGGCCATATTTTTTGTACAAGACCAGCTTTAGCCTCAGCAGGGTTGGCTGATTTTTTAATCAGCTCGATAATTTCATCAATATTTGCCAGCGCTAATGCCAGCCCTTCTAATACATGTGCGCGAGCACGTGCCTTGCGTAATTCATAAATGGTGCGGCGGGTAACAACTTCACGGCGATGGCGCAAAAACGCATCCAGAATTTGTTTCAGATTCAATAATTGTGGCTGACCTTCAACCAACGCCACCATATTAATACCGAATGATGACTGCATAGCCGTCTGGGAAAACAGGTTGTTAAGCAAAACGTCACCGGATTCACCGCGTTTTACCTCAACCACAATTCGCATGCCGTCTTTATCAGATTCGTCTCGCAATGCTGAAATGCCTTCGATGCGTTTTTCTTTTACCATCTCGGCAATACGTTCGATCAGCCTCGCCTTATTCACCTGGTAAGGCAATTCAGAAACGATGATGGTTTGTTTGCCTTTATCGTTTTCAATGATTTTTGCACGAGCACGCATAATCATGCGTCCACGACCGGTTTTGTATGCCTGGCGAATGCCTTTCACACCATTAATAAACGCCGCAGTCGGTAAATCGGGTGCAGGAATATGCTGCATTAACTCATCTATGGATAAATCAGGATTTTCTACCAATGCTAAACAGGCACTAATCACTTCACCGAGATTATGTGGCGGCATATTGGTCGCCATACCCACAGCGATACCAGTTGAACCATTAACCAGCATATTGGGCACACGCGTCGGCATCACTACCGGCTCGGATTCGGAGCCATCATAGTTTTCTGCAAAATCAACGGTTTCCTTATCTAAATCGGCAAGTAATTCATGCGCAATTTTTGACATGCGCACTTCGGTGTAACGCATGGCGGCGGGTGCATCACCATCTACCGAACCAAAGTTACCCTGACCATCAACCAGCATATAACGAAGTGAAAACGGCTGCGCCATACGCACGATGGTGTCATAAACCGCCGTGTCACCATGCGGATGATATTTACCAATAACATCACCCACCACACGGGCTGATTTCTTATAAGGCTTGTTAAAGTCGTTGCCCAGCACACTCATGGCATAAAGCACACGGCGATGCACTGGTTTAAGGCCGTCTCGAACATCGGGCAAGGCGCGTCCGACTATGACACTCATGGCGTAATCCAGATAGGATTGACGCATTTCGTCTTCGAGATTTACCGGGGATATTTCTTTTGCAAACTTAGTCATTTAGGGGCAGTCATTAAGATGTGCGTTTAAACTTACGTCCAGGTTCCATGCTGAGGGGCTTTGCTGTGTGTTATCACCATCTGCCACCCAAAAAAATAGCGCCAAAAACACAGCACTAAATACGTCTTATAAAGCGCTAGATATTAACACATCCCGGCTACTGACGGGCAGACTATTCCACTGCTTTTTATATGTTGGACACTTCAGCATTATGAAAAACATTCTGCACATCGTCGAGGTCATTTAACATATCGATAAACTTATCAAACATCGCAACGTCATCACCCGTTATGGGCGAACTATTTTTTGGCAAAAACTGAATTTCATCCACCTCAAAATCAATTTCGCCAAAGGCTTCTGACAATGCCTGTTTGGCTTTAAAATATTCATTATTAGGTGCAAAAACAGTAATTTTGCCATCATCGTTTTCAATATCGGTGACATCAACATCAGCCATTAACAGTGCTTCCAGCACCGCTTCTTCATCATCGTTTTTAAACACTAGAATACAGGCATGATCGAACATGTGGCTAACCGTGCCTTCAGTACCGATCTTACTTTTTGTTTTGGTAAAACACTGACGCACATCACCAAAGGTACGATTCGGGTTATCAGTAAGACAATCAACAATAACCATGCAACCACCCGGACCATAACCTTCATAACGCGCCACAGAAAAATCTTCACCACCGCCGCCTTCAGCTTTTTTAATGGCTTTTTCGATAACATGAGTGGGTACCTGGTCTTTTTTAGCGCGTTCAATCAAACCACGTAATGCCAGATTTCCCTCAGGATCAAGACCGCCCTCCTTCGCGCACATATAAATCACCCGGCCATATTTACTATAAACCCTGGCCTTAGCGTCAGACGTTTTCGCCATCGACTCTTTACGGTTTTGATAGGCTCTGCCCATATGGTTGATGCTCCTTCGTTTATTATGTGTAGATTAAGGGAAAAATACGAAGTTTACAGATAAACAGGGGTATTGGAAATCTGGATAATACAACCAGTTGCGTTTCAACCGGTTTACTTTGAATAGTCAATATCTTGTGTAGTATTCATATTGCTACTAGGCAACTATTCGCGCCTCACCACAACCTTGTACTAATTACCACTGTTAATTCTTGTCAAGAAGCTTATTGCTTTTGGCGATTTCAACATAAGTATCCAAACGTGTTTCTACGCGAATGAGGCGACCATTTAAATCTTCAACCTTTTCCTGTAATTTCATATTTGCAGTATTCAATCGCTCAACCGAATCCGTAAGTTTCACCGTATCTTTCAAAATATTTAAAAATTCCGAACCTAAGCCCATTATTTTTGCTCCAACTTTTCGCACAAAACATTAATGCTTTCAGTCGTTTCATCTGTTATTGAAATAGCATCGCTTAGGCTTGCCCTTACCATTGCTAAGACTTCTTCGGCATCTGGAACTTCGGATAACAGTTTATCAAAAAACTGTTCTTTGGTACGTTCAGGTAACTGTATGACCAGCCGGCCATTATCTGCCTGTATGTCTACTTCACTTTCTTGAGAGATACCGGCAGCAGCTAAAACCTTAGCTGGCAACCGAATGGCAGCACTATTACCCCATTTTTGAATTTTACCTTGTAATTGCATTACCACCTCTGCATTGTATAAACATATGTATACACTAAGTCAAATAAAGCAATGTGTCAACATATGTTTATACGGTGTTAGTCACATTATTACTAATGCTGCAACTTGCATCAGATGAGGCAGATTGCTACAATACGCCAGATAAAACAATAGAGGAAACTACAATGACTACAACCAGTATACGATTAAATCAATACCTTATTGAAAAAGCCACTATCATGGCAAAAGCCCTGAATCGAACACCGCCAAAGCAGATTGAGCACTGGGCAAAAATTGGTGAGATCATGGAAGACAACCCTGATTTGCCTTATGAATTTGTAAAACAAGCGATTATTGCTAAGGCAGAGCGGGAAGCAGGGAAGTTGGAGAGTTACGATTTTGGCTAAAAAAATATCAGTTTTACAGACACCAACATTTAAAAAAGCTGTGGAAAAACTGAAAGCGAATCAGAAAACAGAGCTCGATACCGCCATAAAAGCATTAGTGGCTAAGCCAACACTGGGTGAGCAAAAAAAAAGAAGTTTAGCTTTTCTGCGTGTATACAAATTCAAAATGAACAAACAGATGACACTGTTAGGATATAGTTTCAACGATAGCACACTAACTCTTGAATTAATGGCACTCGGCTCCCATGAAAACTTTTACCGCGATGTTAAACGTAAACTCTAAAAAGTTATAACGATCCCAGCCTCGTTATACATGATTTACATGCAAATTTTTAAAAACTGACGTAGGATCTGCTTTCACCAACCGTAATAAAACACGAGCTGGGCCTGTTGGATGGCGATGACCTTGCTCCCAGTTTTGCAGTGTGCGAATACTTACGCCAATTAACGCAGCAAATTTTGACTGAGAAAAACCAGCATTTTCACGAATAGTCTTTACATCAGGCTCAGGATACTGGTGAATTCGTGATGCTTTAATTTCACCACGCTGGATTTTTCCAGCTTCTTCAATGCTAGTTATTAATTCATTAAAATGCTCATTTTTCATTTTTGAACTCCAGGACAACAGTCTTTTTAAGTATTAATAATTGATCTTTTGTTAAACTCTCCATTTCATTTTTTGGGTAAGCGTAAAGCATTAAAAGTTGATCGTCATTTGTCGCCCAATAATAAATGATTCGCGTTCCACCTCTTTTCCCACGACCATTACTTTTCCAACGTATTTTTCTGATGCCACCGCTACCCTGGATAATATCGCCAGAACCAGGCGATTCCACAAGAGCATTTTGAAATAAACGATATTCATCATCACTTAACAGAGCAGTGATTTTCTTTGTGAATACAGAGGTTTCAATAATTACCATGTACACAATTATACGTCATTGACGTATTCTTGCAATATAAGTTAATGGCATCACTATTAATTTCAGCCAATGCTCAATTCACTGTAATAGTCACCGTATCTGGCACACTGTTTACTGTGCTG
The DNA here is from genome assembly GCA_022712755.1 of Gammaproteobacteria bacterium. Lineage (GTDB taxonomy): Bacteria > Pseudomonadota > Gammaproteobacteria > SZUA-229 > SZUA-229. The sequence goes on along the minus strand of JAFLJY010000040.1, from coordinate 768 downwards.
TCATTAACCATTAGTTGTATCACGTAAGTACCAGACGCATCGGGCGTAAAGTTGGGGCTTAGCGTTGTTGGATTAGACAAGGTTGGCGAGCTACCGGTTGGTTTTGAGGAGATTGACCAGTTGTAGGTTAGCGAGTCACCATTAGCATCGGATGAACCAGTACCATTTAGTGCTAGCGTGACCTCAGTTAACAACATAGTTTCGTCTAGACCAGCATTGGCTACCGGCGCAATGTTGTTTGTACTGATAACCACCGTATCCGGTTCACTGTCTACCGTAGTGTCATTAACGATCAGTTGCACCTCATAAGTACCAGGCACATCAGGTGTAAAAGTGGGGCTTACTGCAATTATGGAAGATAATACTGCCGTGGTGCTGTCTGCCGGTTTTGAGGTGAATGACCAGCTGTAACTCAGCGGATCGCTGGTATCAACATCGGATGAACCACTGCCATCCAGGGTTACTATGGCATCAACCGTCATGGTCTGGTCTGTACCGGCATTGGCTACAGGTGCACTGTTAATTGTGCTGATGATTACTGTATCCGGTGTGCTATCGGTTGCGCCATCATTAACGATCAATTGTGCCTCGTAGTTGCCGGATAAGTCCACTAAAAATGTAGGGTTCACCACTGTTGTGATAGACAGTGTTGCTGTGCTATCTGTTGGCGGTGTTAATGTCCAGGAGTAAGTAAGCAGGTCGCCATCACTATCGGTTGAGCCGCTGCCATTTAGGATTACGGTGTCATTAATAGATCGTGTCAGATCT
>JAFLJY010000039.1 GCA_022712755.1 Gammaproteobacteria bacterium | reverse complement strand
CCAGCCCAAAGTGCCCCGAATTTTCAGCAATATAAATGGCCTGTTTCATGGAGCGTAACATCAATGTTTGAATCATGTGAAAATCATCCCGTTGTTTAATTTCTTCACTCAACGCTGCATAATCACTGGACGCAATTTTTCGTGAAGACTCACCCAGTTTTAAATCAAGATCAGATAAAAAACCACGTAAATCTTCTATTTTTTCGCTGGTAGGGTCTTCATGCACACGGTACAAACAGGGCATTTTATTTTTAGCAATAAATTTTGCGGCACAAACATTGGCAGAAATCATGCATTCTTCAATTATTTTATGAGCGTCGTTGCGTTCAGAAGGACGAATACTGTCAATGCGTTTATCATCTGTAAAATTGATAACAGTTTCTGTGGTATCAAACTCTATGGTACCGCGTTGTTTTCTGGCACCATCCAGTGCCTGATACATATTATTCAAATTTTCAACATGCGGATAAACTTCTTTTGAAATTTCACCCACGCCGCCACCCTGGCCCTCGCCTGCAAGAGCATCGGCCACTTGCGTATAAGTCAGCCGGGCATGTGAACGCATCACCGCTTCTTTAAAATCGTAGTTTTCTATTTCACCCTGTTTATTAATAAACATTTCGCAAACCATGCATAAACGGTCAACTTCCGGGTTAATGGAACACAGTCCATTGGATAGCGCCTCGGGCAACATGGGTACCACGCGACCAGGAAAATAAACCGAGGTAGCACGTTCATAAGCTTCGACATCAAGCGGTGATTCTGTATCAACGTAATGCGCTACATCGGCAATCGCTACAATCAATTTCCAGCCATTGGCAGCAGGCTCACAGTATACCGCATCATCAAAATCTCTGGCATCAGCACCATCAATGGTTACCAGCACCAGGTCGCGAATATCAACACGGCTTTGTTTATCCTTATCTTTTACGCTGTCACCAAAATTGTCTGCCTGCTTGACGACTGCATCGGAGAATTCATAGGGGATACCATGGTTATGTATCGCCATTTCTATTTCCATGCCAGGCCCCATGTGCTCACCGATAACGCCGACAACCTTACCCACCATCTGCCGCCTTTTTGTTGGCTGGCTGGTTATCTCGACCTTAACGATTTGGCCAACTTCAGCATCACCAAACATATCAGCAGGAATCAGAATATTATTGGGAATGCGTTTGTTATCCGGTACCACATATGCAATGCCATCATCATTAAACAGACGGCCAATTAGCGTGGTATTAGCACGTTCAATCACTGAAATGATAGAACCTGCAAGGCGGCCACGGCGATCTACGCCAGCGATAGTTGCAACAGCGTGATCACCATGTAAGACACTGCGCATTTGTTTTGCACTTAAAAACAGATCATCACCACCTTCATCGGGTACCAGAAAGCCGTAACCTTCTGCATGCGCGATTACATGACCTTTTATCAGGTGTTTTTCATCAACCGGTAAATAACCACCACGTCGATTTTGTACCAGTTGACCATCCCGCACCATGGCAGACAGGCGACGACCCACGCCTACTTCCTGATCGGGTCTAACCTGCAAGGATTTAAATACAGCGGATTGCGTCATCATGCCCGCTTTTTTAATGGTTTTTAAAATCAGTGTGCGGCTGGCAACCGGGTTTTCGTATTTTTTTGCTTCCAGTTTGGCTTCAGGATCTTTAATTTTTGCTGACGGTTTACTTGATTGTTTTATCGGGTGTTTTTTAGTAGCACGTTTTTTAGCAGCAAATTTTTTAGAGTTACGTTTTTTTGGACTCGCTTTTTCACTCACCTTGTCTTTTGACTTACGACGAAGACTGGATTTGATCTTTTCTTTAATTTTTTTCAACATAATATAAAGCAACAGTTATGTCCATGGATGGACGGTATATAGAAAATGCAGGAGCAATTTTCTTATATGTCCATGGATGGACGGTATATAGAAAATGCAGGAGCACAATCTTGTATGTCCATGGATGGACGGTATTAGGGCAATGCAGGAGCAATTGCCGAAAATGGTCATCCTGGTGATGACAATAATTTTGGTAAATATATCCGTAGCAAATTGACAAAGGCATGACCGCCTTGTAAAGTTCGCAGCTTGAAAATTCAGCACTCATGCCGAGGTGGCGGAATTGGTAGACGCGCTAGCTTCAGGTGCTAGTGGGCTTTGGCCCGTGGAGGTTCAAGTCCTCTTCTCGGCACCACACAAACAAGTTTAACAGCCCTCAAATAATATCACAAGATATTGTTTTTATTGGGCTTTAACAAACTCCCAAGTTTTTAACATTGAGCCACAAAAAATACCTAACGTAGATGTATCCACATCAAACGGTAGAACCTGCGTATTCCTGCCAAGCTGATCACCTATTCCGGGATAAGCTGATCAGTACACTGTACCGCATGGACTTATTTAGAAATTACGATCGTTTGTCGCATCACCATGAAGTACTTCATCATACTTATGCTCAATAGCTTCCACTTCAGTATTGGTAAGCTGCAAGAATTCTTTATCAAGTGCATGTTTTGATAGTGTAACGTTATTTTGATTCAGAAAACGTATAAGAAGATCAGCTGACCAGTTGAACTCACCAGGCTTTAGAGTCTTTCAGTAAAAGAAAGGCCGCCGCTGATCCTATATACAAAACTGTATTTTCGGTAAACGAGCAGGCGTATCCTTTTGCCAAACTCAGGCATGGACTGACCAGATTCAGGGAAGTAGAGCAACAGCGTCTGCAACCAGGCTTCAAATAGAAGCGTGTTGCTAGTATTGTGTTTCTAACTGTGGATTAAGACTTTAGGTAAAACGTTTTTTACGCCCAAGTAAACCAAGCAAACCCATGCCGGTAAACATCAAAAAGATGGCTGGTGGTACAGGCACGACAGAAAAGTTACTGGCAAGTGCTGTTGTTATTTGAGTCGCGTTTAATTGTTGACCAGAGATAGACGATTCCATTAAATTGGATACCTCAGTGATATGAGGCAAACCAAGATTATGACCAATTTCATGTGCAACTACGCTCGCAATCGCTTCAATACCAGCTGAAGATGTGAACAAGCCACTACCAACATACTGAGTGATGCCGTTACCACCGACAAAAGCAAGACCTGCAACAGTGCTGTCGCCTAGTAATGAAAACCCAGCCGCAACATTTACGAAAAACATATTGATGATATTTGGATTAGCATTGATAACCCCTGCCATGTTCCCATCGTCAACAATGTCTCCTAAATCTGACCTTGGACGAGTAAAAGTTAAACTAGGTGGAGAAGTGCCTTGATTGGCAAAAGTATCATGGTAAGCATTAGCGGTCAGAAAGATGACATCAATTCCGGCTTGAGCCCATATGGTGTCAATCAACAATTCAATGCTTGCCTGTTGAGTACTATTACCAAAAAATTCAGCAGTTTCTGTGCCATTATCATTTGATACCACTATTGGTTGAACCGTCACCGTCGCTGTAATAGCTTGAGGTGCGTTCACAATCAAGGCTGCAGATGCCGTTCCAATACTCGCTACTAAAGCCAACACGGCAGTCAGGCACATTGCAAATTTTACTTTTAACAGCATTTTTTCTCCGTATTTTGCTATTTTGTTGCTTTATTATTTAAACATTTATGAACAAACCGTACTGGTGTAGACCAGAACAATTTCTATTTCCTTTGCAGACATTTCAACCACGCGCTGACCTTCGTATAAATCCCAGCAATACGCATCCTCTTTTTTAACGATAGAACTCACTGCGTTAACAACAAACTTACCTGAAACAGGCTCATCAAGAATCCATTTTGTGCAATTTGCGTTGTCACAACGCAGTTCACGTCTTGCTCTACGCTGCCCCTTTCGCCACCAGCGAACCGCTTCGGCAGGCATTAAATTGCCATTCACATCTACCGTAGTAACAATTAGCCTCATGCTCTCTCCATGTGCTTGCGATGCAAAGACTGGCAGTAAGCACGCGAAAATGACAACAATTTGCAGAAAAAGCTTTCTCATTACCATTTTATAGATAAAAATATTCATTAAATAATACAATTTGCAACAATCACGCCATTATTGATATTTCAATAAATATCAAAGATTTAACAAAAACGTGAAATTGCTTAATACTCATACTGTAATTAATCCTGACAGGCAGTGCCAAACTTGAGCAGTGGCACAAGGATGTGCCGTTTACGAACCAAAGGACGGAAAGGACTGGTTTCGACACTTAAGAGAAGTTGGCAGTTTGCGGTTATCAGTTGGCAGTAAAAGCAAAACCTGTGTTTTTGCCAGGCAGATCGCGGCTTTTAAGTGTTTTTGTTTTTAACTGCAAACTGCCAACTGATAACTTCCAACTTCTC
>JAFLJY010000304.1 GCA_022712755.1 Gammaproteobacteria bacterium | reverse complement strand
CCAGATTGCCTATCGGCTGCACATCGAATGGTCGCCGTGGGTCGAATAATACCGCTGATAGTGTCAGGTTTTCCAGGTCATAAGGAATGTGACCATTATTTCGAATGCGCGCTGCAACACTTAAGCGACCACCATTGAAACTGGTGCCGGAGGTTTCGCTAATATCCAGCGACTCGGAATAAGCACGGCTATTTTCACTGGTTTGTGTATTACTCCAGTTGACACTTGATCCCCAGCTTTGTGATACCGATGATTCAAAGCCCACAGTCAGACTTGCTTCGTAGCTCACTGAAGCACCAAGGTCGGTCGGGGATACACTGACTTCCGTACCCACGGTATTGGTAGTTGAAACACTTAAAGTATGCCCAACTTCAAGCTGACGGCTGGTTTCACCACCCCAGTCGCGGCTGATACCACTGGTCTGGGTTATATCATGTGCAGTTGCCACTGAGCGTGAACTGCCATTGCTTTCAGTAAAATCAAGCAGGATTTCCGGTAAGGATGCCAGGTCAATCGCAATCGTTGGCATATCTGCGATGCGTGGATTAAAGCGAAAGGTATTATTATTAGGATCAAACACCACCACTTCTTCGTTATCAGTAAGGGTGTCACCATCGGTATCTGCAAGCCATGGATTGGTGCCGTAGCGTTGCAGTTCTTCACAGTCACGTAAGTTATCGCCATCGCTGTCAGCATCACCCGAGCAGGTCGGTGCCTGAGCCACCGACTCACAGATTATCCTGATATTGGAAACATTACCGGAAACACTGCCGGCACTGCCATTTTCGACACGGCAAAGTTGCTCTATGGGGTTACGGTCAATTTGGATGCTATAACCTGAATTACTTTGCGCTGAAAGACTAAAACTGCCATCACTGGCAACATCAACTGGCGTACCATCACGATTCTTAATAGCCACCGAGCCGCTTGATAATCCGGTGACAGTACCCGATATCTGAACCTCCTGATCACCGCCGCCATTATTGTTACCTTCGCTGTCACCTCCACCACCACATCCCGGTAAGGTGAGTAATGCCAGCACTAAAAATATAATTGACCATTGTAAATGATGCGATTGCATGTTATTTCTCCTGATAAATGCTCACCAATAATCAATTTTTTACTTAGCTAAAACAACTCATCAATAAAGTTTGGGTTATTTTCGTCAATTGAAGATCGGTATTTTTTTAGCCACTATCTAAAGTGTATGCGGAGAGATGTCAGTAAGAAAATTATGAATACTGATACGGCCTATCACGCGCCTTGATTGAAGCGCGTAAATCCTTTAAATACAGTGTGATAGGTCAGTATCGTGAGAAATAACCAACATTATTATCAATGCTGATAGGGGGTATTTGAAGTGTTAATGCAGGCTTCAGGCCAGCCCGTAGTCGCAACCTTCGGTGAACGTCCATTTTTCATTCACGCAAAATGAACAGCCACCCGGTGCTCGATCCAGGTGACTCGCCTTTTTGTCGGTAATTAGTGGATACGTCTGTTGCTCTTCAATCAGGGCATCACTGATTAAAGCATAAGGATCGTAGTGATAGTCCATCAACAACTGCCATGCTGCGGCACTGATTTTATTTTTGATGTCATCATCCTTGCGCTGTACCATGATGCTCATAAAAGCCTCATCCTTTCGTATAAAGATGCGGTTTTCTTTATTCAGTAGCTCAGCATCGGTTGGGTATTGATGACAGAATATATCCCAGGCGACGGTATGAAACCGGCTCTGTTGCTCAAAATTTGCAGCATAGGAGAAATGTGGTGTGACAATCAGACGTGATTTAAACGTCTCTTTGCCAGCATTCAATGTGATGGTTCGCCGTTGCTTGCAGGTCTCCTGTAGCAGATCAAATATATCGCGATTTTCAAAATCCAGAGCGATGTGGCCTCCTGCCTTGCTAAAGCCATCGGCAAACATCGTCAGTGAGCTGTTGCTGACGATAAACACCAGCTTTGGTCGGCTCTGCAACAACTGGTCAATCATATAACGATTTTTATTGACGCAGTTATCGGCAATACGCTCGCGCGGTATATCCAGGTTCGTACCCCAGCCCGGTGAAGCACAGCCAACCATATCATGCATGCTCACGTCTTCGCCCATAGCGGGTTGGCAATGGGTAAAACCATTGTCATTTAGATAGTCAGTGAAACGCTGCAACGCAGGCTGTAAACGTGCATAATAACCGGTCTTGTTGGCAAACAATTCAGCTTTGCCACTGTTGTCAGGTTGTATTTGAGCCGCAATAAGATCACCTTTGCTGATACCAAACAGCTGATCTCTGTCAGTACTGAAACCATCGTTGAACACCACCAGTCGTTCTTCTGGTTTCCAGGCACGCTCAAGATGCACCGGTGCATCACGTCCTTGATAGTGAAAAGCAAAGTGCATCCAGCGGTGTGAATTACAACGCTCGATTTTTACCGTGCCAGCATCTTCTGCAAAGATTTCAGTGCCGGGAATGATGCTTGCTTTTAGCGTATCCAGTGAGAAGCTTTCCTGGTAGATAGTGGCATGTCGATAGTAATAAGCATAAGTCTGCTCACGCGAAAACCAGGGGTAAACCCAGCTCGCACTTTTTGCGCCAGCGAAAAAGGCAGTCATATTCGGGTTGATGCCAATCGTCATAATCGGTGCTTTGCGACAGCCACGCAGTATCGCTGGCTCCACGGCCTGCGCTCCGGTCTGCTCCACTTTACACCAGAATACGGGTTTATCATCATCGCTGGAAGGCGGGCCATGCTTAACAGCATTAGGATATTCTTCCTGCTTCCAGTCATAGGCTGGAAAAGGCCCATAAGGCTGGATTGCCCCCCAAAACCATTGGCAGTCTGTGCAGTTTTTTACCTGCTCAACCATGGCAACTTCGATGGGTAATTCAGTAGATTTATTTTCCGGTTTGTTCATGATTTATTTATGATGAGTTAGTATTGCTTTACTGCAAAATTTCTAAAACACACGGTATTGCCGGGTGCAGGATCAATCTTGTGCCAGTGCTTGGCAGCCAGTCGAATATACACATCCTGCGGCATACTCTGCACCAGCATACTGCCCGAACAGACCCATTCA
>JAFLJY010000038.1 GCA_022712755.1 Gammaproteobacteria bacterium | reverse complement strand
CGATCTGCTTGTATGGCACCGTGGTTACATCACCACAGGCAAATATTCCTGCCTCGCTAGTCTGCCCACGTTCATCTATTACAACTTCGCCATATTGAGTCAATTCAACCACGCCTTCTAAAAATCCACTGTTAGGCAATAATCCAATCTGGACAAAAACACCATCAAGATTTTTGCTGTGGATCTTTTCTGTTTCTCGGTTCTGATATTCTTATGGCTGTTACTTTGCCACCTTCAGCAAGGATCTGTTTGCTTGCCACATTTTTCAGGATAGTAATGTTGTTACGCTCTTCTGCCTGTTTCACTAATACCTGGTCAGCTTTCAGTTCTGGCAGGAACTCAAATACAGTGACTGACCTGACAATGCCGGCAAGGTCTAGAGCCGCTTCAATACCCGAGTTACCGCCACCGATGACAGCGACATCTTTACCCTTATAAAAAGGACCATCACAGTGCGGACAATAGGCAACACCGTTACCGATGTTTTCTTTCTCTCCAGGCACACCCAGCTCTCGCCATTTTGCACCTGTTGCTATAATCAGCGTCTTTGTTTTTATCTTCTCACCTGAGGTGAGGTGTATCGTTTTGATATCACCTTTTTCCACTTTCTCAACACGAAAGTGCTCTTTTTTTGTGTTCTCGTATTCATCTAAATGCGCCTGCAATGCACCGGCAAGTTCAGAGCCTGTTGTTTTAGGTGTGGCAATCAGATTTTCAATGCCCATGGTATCTTTGACCTGGCCACCAAAACGGTCAGCAACCATAGTAACTTTAAGCCCCTTGCGTGCTGCATAGATTGCTGCAGATACGCCTGCCGGGCCGCCACCGATAACTGTCACATCCTGTAGCGGTAATTCTTCTGCCACGCTATTGCTGCTAATTGGCACGCAATGTCTGGAAAAGGCGTACGACATCAAAATTCAGATGGATGACCTGTACCAGCTTGGCCAGGCTTTAAAGTCACCCTTGAGTTACCCTATGTCACTCGGCATCATCCCGACTATTGGCTCTTATCTGCTGCCAAAGGTACTGCCTTCCGTGCGCCATCAATATCCTGGTTTTCAATTACGCATCATTGAAGATCAGTCTCATGAGCTGGTTAACAAGGTCAGAAACGGTGAGCTGGATACCGCAGTCCTGGCATTGCCTTTTGATATTGAGGGTTTGCTTGCTTTTGAGTTTTGGCAGGAAGACTTTTACTGGATCACGCACCGGGATGACCCGCTTGCTCTGCAAAAGGAAATCACCAGTGCGGAACTTAAGCAGTCACGCCTGATGTTATTAAAAGACGGACATTGTCTAAAAGAGCACGCGCTAGCGGCCTGCAAACTACCGTCTAACGAAACAGATACAACCTTGGCAGCCACCAGCCTGAACATGCTGGTACAAATGGTCGCCGGACGTATGGGAACGACATTAGTACCTGCGATGGCACTTGATCAATTGTTATCCGGCAATCCGGAATTAAAAGCTGTCCACCTGAATAAACCAGGCCCACACAGAAAAATAGCCTTTATTACACGACCAAACTATCCAGGAGTTAGAAATATCGAGTTATTAATAAAAATGTTTCGTCAGGAGCTCAAATTAAAAATATGATGGGCTGCTATCCTTGTTTTAATAGCATGCACCTATTATTAATTAGTTACGATTTTCTAGCATGTTTTACGCAGCTTAAATTACAGTCACGCACAACTGCATTGACAACATCGATGACTTTAGAGCGAGGATAAGACACTCGCCATGCTAACGCCACTGTGCGAGACGGCGTAGGATTATTAAAGCGGCGAATTGATAACAATCTCTGTGAATAAGAGTGCGCCCCGGCTGCGGTACACGGCAATACGGTTACACCAAGCCCAGAGACTACCATGTGTCGAATCGTTTCCAGAGAACTGCCTTCGACCGTATGCGGCAGATCACCTTCGAGACCGGGTTTTGGAATGCAGGCCGGGCAGGCATCAAGCACATGATCTCGAAAACAATGCCCCTGACCTAATAACAATACATTTTCTTCTTCGAGCAACTTAGAGTTAATTGTCTTGCGTGATGTAAGCGGGTGCGATGCGGGCAACAGGACAACAAAAGGCTCCTTATATAACGTTTGAGTCACGATACCCTGCTCTTCAAATGGCAGTGCAATAATAATAACATCCAGCTCACCATGCTTGAGCTTTTCCGTTAATACTGAAGTGTAGTTTTCTTCGACCACCAGCGGCATATCTGGCGCTGCTTTGCGGAGCAGCGGAATCAGTTCTGGATACAGGTAGGGTCCAATAGTGTGAATCGCACCAATACGTAACGGACCTGCAAGCTGATCCTTGCCATGTAAAGCCATCTGTTTAATGCTGTCAGCCGCCTCCAGTGTTTGCTGAGCCTGTTGCACAATACGCTCACCGACGGGTGACAGTGTTACTTTGTTAGCACCACGTTCAAAAATGGCTACACGTAATTCGTCTTCAAGTTTTTTGATCGCTACACTCAGTGTGGGTTGACTGACATGGCAGCTTTTAGCTGCGCGACCAAAATGGTGCTCGCGTGCAACAGCAACAATATAACGAAGTTCAGTAAGAGTCATAGGGCAAGTTTAATGCATTAAAAATATTAATTAATAATATTTTTCGATAGTTTTTAAATATTGACAGTTTATTATATTGAGAAAAGCTATGACACTGATAAATAAATACTAATATCCAATACCTTGTGGCAGGACTATATTTGACAAATCGTTAATTGTGAAAGTTTGAATAACGAATAAAAGCATCTGACTAGAATCACTCGAAATCAGAAAACAACACCACTTTGAGGAGAACAAAGTAATGCTGAAAAAAACAATACCTTTGGTTGCTGCCGTTGCGATCGCACTATCATCAGAAGCCTGGTCCGAAAACATGTTTAGTGGCAAGGCCAAGCCGAACAGCTTTTGGTGGCCGGATCAGGTGGATCTCGGCTCACTGCGTGACCACGACAACAAATCCAGCCCGTACGGTGATGACTTCGACTACGCCAAGTCCTTCAATAGCGTCGACCTCAATGCCTTGAAAGCAGACATCGAAAAAGTCCTGACCACGTCACAGGACTGGTGGCCTGCAGACTGGGGTAACTATGGCGGCCTGATGATCCGAATGGCCTGGCATAGCGCAGGAACTTACCGCATACATGACGGACGCGGTGGTGCAGATGGCGGCCAGCAACGATTCGATCCGCTCAACAGCTGGCCTGATAACGCCAATCTGGACAAAGCACGCCGCCTGTTATGGTCGGTCAAGCAGAAATACGGACGTAATGTATCCTGGGCAGACCTGATTATACTGGCCGGTAATGTCTCGTTGGAATCGATGGGTTTCGAAACCCTGGGCTTTGCTGGTGGCCGCGAGGACGATTGGGAATCTGACCTGGTGTACTGGGGGCCCGAGACAAAAATGCTTGGCAATGACAAGCGTTACAGCAAGGACGGCGAACTCGAAAAGCCATTAGCAGCACTACAGATGGGTCTGATCTATGTGAACCCGGAAGGCCCGAGCGGTAATCTCGATCCGATCTCTGCTGCCAAAGACATACGTGAATCATTCGGTCGAATGGCGATGAATGATGAGGAGATCGTCGCGTTGATTGCCGGTGGTCACACCCTTGGCAAGAACCACGGTGCCAGGAAAGCTGATTGCATCGGGCCGGAGCCTGCCGCCGCCGCTATCGAAGAGCAGGGACTGGGCTGGAAGAACAAGTGTGGCAAAGGCAATGCTGAAGACACCATGACCAGCGGACTGGAAGGTGCCTGGACCCAGACACCTACCGCATGGTCAATGCTGTTCCTCAGTAACCTGCTCACGTTTGAGTGGCAGAAGCATGAGTCACCTGCTGGCGGAACAGTGTGGGTGCCGACCGATAAAAATCTACATACAGCAGTCGCTGATGCCCACGTCAAGGGTAAACGCAACCCACCTGTCATGCTGACGACCGACCTGGCGCTGAAGAAAGACCCCGGCTTCCGCAAGATCGCCGAACGTTTTCTGAAGAGCCCGAAAGAGTTCGATCAGGCTTTCGCCAGGGCGTGGTTTAAACTGACGCATCGTGACCTGGGGCCGCGTGCTCGCTACCTGGGCAGTGAGGTACCAGAAGAAATATTCGTCTGGCAGGACCCGGTTCCGGCTGCCGATCACAAGATAAGTGCCAAAGAAGTGGACAAGCTGAAAGCGAAAATCCTGAAATCCGGTTTGACTGTAGCTGAACTGGTCAGAGCGGCATGGGCATCAGCTTCTACCTATCGTGGCTCAGATATGCGCGGTGGTGCCAACGGTGCGCGTGTCCGACTTGCTCCACAGAAGGACTGGGAAGTCAACGACCCGAAAGAACTGGCCAGCGTGCTGAAGAAACTTGAGAAAATCCAAAAGGACTTCGGCAGCAAGGTTTCCATGGCTGACTTGATCGTGCTCGGTGGTGCGGCTGCGATCGAGAAAGCGGCAAAAGATGCCGGTCACAAGGTCAAGGTTCCATTTAAATCAGGTCGTGGTGACGCGATACAGAAAATGACCGATGTGCATTCGTTCGCTGTACTTGAATCGAAGGCAGATGCCTTCCGTAACTACTACAACGACAATGCTTACGGTTCTCCTGCTGACATGCTGATCGAGAAAGCCGACCTGTTGACCCTGACAGTACCGGAAATGACCGCACTGGTCGGTGGTATGCGTGCATTGGGCGCGAATGCCAGCGGATTGAAGCATGGTGTGTTCACCGATAAGCCGGGGCAACTGAGTAACGACTTCTTCGTCAACCTGCTCGACATGTCCACCACATGGGCACCATCGAAGAAAGAAGGCGTGTACGAGGGTCGTGACCGTAGCAGCGGCAAGCTGAAATGGACGGCGACACCAGTCGACCTGGTGTTCGGTTCCAACCAGGAACTCAGGGCAGTCGCTGAAGTCTATGCCTCTGATGATGGCGAGAAGAAGTTCATCAATGACTTCGTCAAGGCCTGGACCAAGGTGATGAACAACGACCGCTTCTAGATCTGAAGAGTGTTGATTCACCAATAGAAACTAGCCCCTCCTGTTCAGGAGGGGCTTTTTTATTTTGTGAGTATAAGGACTGTATACACGTGCGTCGTCTATCATGCAGACTCAGGGATGATATAATTGAAACTACCTGAAATACGGTAGAATATATTGCTCTCATCACCTTTGAAAAAGAAAGCATGAATTCACAATAGGTATATTGCTCCCTGAATTTCTGAGTTATTAATATAAACGTTTCGTCAGGAACTCAAATAAAAACGTGAAGGGCTGCTATGTGAAAGCTGTTGTCCTTAAATTCTCAGGGAAATTAGTCAATATGATCAGCTTATGCTTACATTATGCGGACAAACTATCACCTTGCACACACGGCCAAAAACAATGACGACGGGTACTTTTGCTGGGTTTCACACAAAACCAAAAATAGTCTTTATTCCTTGTTCACTGAGACAAAACCCCGTAGTTTGTCGCATGACCGCTTTTCGGCACTTTTGCGACTGCTGACGTTTCCCGTTTTACCTTATATAGCGAATAAACCTATAAATACTGACTTATTTCTTCCCCCTGGTTTCTATCCGGAGAACCCGGACCGATCCGCTGCAGGCGGTGTGGCCAGCTGACCACGCTGAATTAATTACCGCTACAATGTGACGATTAAACAAATACCCGTTTTTTTGTCTCACCCCTACCCGGTTTTTGCTACAATTACGCCATGAAAAACCCCACCGATTTAAGCCCTGTTCAAGCTCCATTATTACCCGATCATGTTCACCAGTCTTTAATCATCGACTGGGATTATTATTTATCCCGGCGGCGCTCGTTATTGCTGGAAGAGAGCACCCTGCCCCCGTATTTACTCAAACCCGAAATTACCGCTCTGCTCGATGCCACCAAAAATGCGGTGCATCATTTTTTAATCAATACCCTGTGGCACACCGGCGGCCGCATTAGTGAGGTGCTTAGCCTCACCCCGGCTCACTTTTATTTTGATGGCGGCCACCCTGAAATCATTTTGCCAACACTCAAGCAAAAACGCGGACGGCCAAAAGCCGGTGCTATCAAACAGCGGTTACTGCCTGTGTATGACGGCGATTACATCGAGGAGACCTTGCGCTACTTCGCTACTCACCGGCGCGGTAAACATGAGCCGTTGTTTGATATTTCAAGAGCAACGGCGGATCGCTGGTTAAAGGCGGCGGCGGAGTTGTTAAAAGACCAGGGCGAAGCGTTGAGTATTGAGCTGAGTTGTCATGTATTGCGGCATTCGTTTGCGGTGAATTGTGTGCTGCACTGCGTCGATGTGCCGGTGTTGCAGCAGTGGCTGGGGCACAAAGACCGGCGCAGCACGGAAATATACACTAAGGTATTAAACGCGGAGACCGCGCATATGATGACGCGGGTGGTCTTTACTTAGAGTAACTTTTCAAGGCGTTGGACTTCAAACTCCTTTAATAAAATAATGAATTTCACCCTTATTCAATATCATCGGAACTTTTATTTTTTCTTTTACTGATATTTTGACCTCGCCCGGCGCCAGATAAAAATAAACCCATTCTGGAAGATGTTTGCTTGTTGCTATTAATAGTTCCATCTGGTTGTACTTACTCATTCTCTTGTCTTTGAAATCAAGTACCATTGCCGTGAATTCACTTGCTCTCGGATCAAAGAACCAGGTAGCGCCACTGCCTACAAAATCCGCTGTATCGATGATTTTTTGTGGATGCCGAACTTTATAAACAATATTACAATATGATGTGGTATCACCAGGAAAAGTCGAAAGTTTACAGTATTCAGAATCATTATCTGTTAGCG
Organism: Gammaproteobacteria bacterium; assembly: GCA_022712755.1. GTDB lineage: Bacteria > Pseudomonadota > Gammaproteobacteria > SZUA-229 > SZUA-229. The sequence goes on along the minus strand of JAFLJY010000038.1, from coordinate 8,924 downwards.
ATATGACGATACCAGTTCTACCCTGCTTTACCTTATGATAACCCACTGCTGGAGAATACCCCAAGTCACGAGCTGCTTTCTCAGTAGCTTCTATAAGAATACTACTCATTTTAGCTGATGCTTTATCTTCGCTATCACTACCTATACCTTCAGGCATCCAGGCAATAACGCTGTTACGAGCGGCAGGTGATTTTGGCTGCAAAGCCCAGGACAGAACATTCAGCCCAGCCGTGCTTAATGATGAAAAACCCGGTGCAGGCGCACTAAAACCAGCCAACCCATAGGCAGCACCGTATCCCACAGAATGTCTAACATCAGAGACAGTATCTTTGGGCACTGTGACATCTTTAAGTCCATAACTCATGTCAGCGGCCTTTACGATGTTTAATGCTTTTGAATGTTCAGTATCATAGGTAACAGGTTTTTTGGCTGCACAACCTGTAACAATAAAGACAATACCAATTAAAGCGATGATGTTAAAATATTTCATTACTACTTCCGTTGTTAAATGTTTAGCGTACGTTTTCGACCCATTGGACTTCAAACCCTTTAAATTTTGGTTAAGCTTAATTCTACTGGTCCTTTTGGAGGCGTTTCACACAAAACCCCATGTTGGCACTGACCAGTCTTGGCTATAATAGTTTTTCCAGACTCGTCATTTTCGAGGGTTCTTCCACAGGCTCCCCATTAAATGCAATGCCCTTATATTCACCTGATTTAATGCTTTTATGCAATTCTCACTTAAACCATTATTGGCTTGCTCACGTAATGCAATCAGACCTGATATTTCAGAAAACAGACTATTAATATCTGTGCTTTCCACTTCACCTGACGTATCAGCCATTATTGCTTCCAAGTGATTTAACTGATCATTTGCAAACGTCACCAAAGCAGTTTCAATTAGTTCTATGCTCATCAATTATTTCTTTTCCTCTTATTTACCAGTGCGTATTTTGATGGCCCGCCGCACTGCAACAAACTGGAGCATTCCGCAAAAAATCCACACGTTAAACAAAAATGACTTATGATCTGGCATCAGGAGAGCAAGCTCGGCGATCATTAACGTGAATATTAGAGTTGGCAAGGTCAGAAGTCCAAATGCATCATCAGAATGCCCCCCCCTAAACCATTACCGATTTCCTTTTGCTCGATTGTGTGTCTTACATAACATCTGACAGTTCTTGACCTCTGTTGCGCCACCCTTACTCCACGCTGCCACATGGTCTGCGTCCATTTCGCTCAACTTCCACACCTTACTCTTGTTTGTATCATGTCCAATGGCACAATGTGGGCAGTTTGATTCACCTTTAGTTTCAGCTTTAGTAGTCTGGGTTTTGTAAACTGTTTTTTTGGTTGCCTCATCAAAAACTCGAACATTAAGCAATTTTGAGTTGACCGAACCGCCAAGTATGTACTCAAAAATACCCTTACGATTTTTGACATACGGATCTCCGTAAAGCTTTTGCAACTCGACTGATAACTTTTTCGGATCATACGCTTTCTTATGATACGTTTCATACAGGTGCCCCCATTCTAGTCCACGCATCTCGCTCTCTACATCCGTAAATACACCAGACACCCAGTCAATAACACTGTTGAAATAGGTTTTTAACTCGGTTATGTTGTTGTCGTAGCGATGACTACTCATGTAATCGCCTATATTATCCTTACTAACCCAATTAAAAGCGGTTTGTAAAAACTCCTGCCGATTTGCGCTTCCCGATACATACGCACCCCATTTTTGAATATTGGAATTTTGGGAATTACTAAACTCTTCTTTGCCAAGAGTTACAAATGGCCCAGAATAAACAGCGTTGAGTAGCTCCTGATTATTTAGTGGTACACCAACAATATTGATAGTCCGAAACCACTCTTTTATCTCGCTTTCGGTGCCTTCACATTCGTAAATAAGTAGTTTCGTTTCCAAGATCTTAGCTTGCTTGTCAACTGCAATGCCGCTGAAATATTGCTCCATGCCATTTTCATCTTTGATGGCAAATTTGTTGGTCACAAACCTTCCGAAACTGGTGATACGCTGTTGACCGTCTAAAACCTCTAGCGTATTGTTACTTACTTTGTTGAAATAAATCAAACCCAGTGGGTAGCCCTTGAGAATTGATTCCATGACAGCCACATCTTTTTTACCATCGGCATAGATATAGTTACGCTGGTACTCCGGCTGGATAGTCAGTATCCCAGACAAACCAAACAATCCCTTGCCTTCAAGTTCGTTATAAACAAATCCTTTGCAAATATCTTCGACAGTGATGTCAGCTTTTAATGTTGTTTTCATTTGGTTGTGTTCTTATGCTTAATAAGTACTCGTTGATAGACTTTTACTAATATTCCCTCTCGAAAAACTACCCCGCTTGCATTCAAGTCATATGTTCCTTTTTTCCCAAACTTCTTGAGATACGCATCTTTACACTCAATTGTTGAATAGACTTTTGATTTTAAATTATAGAGGTCATGATTTTCACACATTCCTAAAATATGAAATTGTTCAGGACTGTATTTATCAAGGAAACTAATCGGTACGCCCATTACACCGTCATAATCACTTGGGATGGCATCAGTAAATGACACTTCGATAGCATCGTAGTTTTCGTATTGCTCATATGACTTTTTACCTTTAATTTCTTTGTGTTTGCTGAATTTCAAATTATCATTCATTGTCATGAGTGGTAATGGTTGATGACGTCTCCCGTGGTCGAGATTTGTAAACCAGCAAACGTTCCTAAACTTCACTAAACCAGTTTCGACGTTATAAACACCTTCTGCGTATTCTTTGGCAAAAGGCGTTGAGAAATAAGCATTGCCGGCATGAAAGCCGTTACCTAACCATAACTTATCATCCTTAATCAATGGAAAAACTTCCTTGTAGGTAATGGCGTTCATGTTAGCGATAATCACAAATTCCTTTCCAGCTTCTACAATCCAACTCAAAAATTCTTTAAATAGTGAGAAGGGTGGATTGGTAATAATGATGTCGGCTTCATCACGTAGTTTTTTGACTTCATTACTTTTAAAGTCCCCATCGCCTGCTAAGTAATTCCACTCTAAGTCTTCTACATTTATTTTCCCGTTACCCGTCTTATCATGCGACAAAGTGAAAATCTTTCCGTTCTGGATTGTCTTGTTTTGGTCATATTGTGGATCATTTGTTTCAAACGAGGTCGGCTGGTAACCGCCTTTGTAGATTTTGCTCTCTACAGCATAGCTGGTGCTGATTAGCTTTTTTAGACCAAAGTGCTCAAAGTTTTGAGCAAAAAACTTTGTAAAGTTGCTCCACTCTGGATCATCGCATGGCAATAGCACTGTCTTACCATGAAACACATCTGGGTTGAATTCTATATATGCCGCGATTTCTTTTTCAATGTCATTGTATTGCGTATAAAACTCATCATTCTTTGCCCTTTTTGCATCCGTGAGATTGTTGTTTGCCATATTCTTTCTGCTAGCTGATTATTTTATGTTCGTGTCTTTTTTTCTTGTCGTCAACTACTGTGTATAGTTATTGTTCTTATGCCGCAGAATCGGGCGTATAAGAACAATTGTTTATGTTTTTTTATCATTATCTCAATTCCTTCAGTCAAAAAAATCATCAATCAGATTTTTAATTTTATTAATAGTTTATGTATAACGTCCACGTTTATGCAATTGTTGGGCATTGTTAATAGTTTGGTGGGATCATGCCAGATGGTGATATTTCATCATCAATTACGTCTGGAGATAATGTGTCATTTACATAATCAGTAAATAAAACATGAAGTCTCCTGAAATCCATTATTGCATTTTCATTTAAAGTGATTTCATTATCTGCAAAGTATGCACCGAATGTTTTTTTATCTGTACCATAAAAGTAACTGACACCTGACCAGAAGCTATATCCTGTCTTAACATCACTCTTTATTTTAACAAATAATTCTTGGTCTTTATCATTATCAATAATGGTTAAAGTTATATTATTATTTTTACACAAGTCATCAAAGGATGAAGACTTAAATATAGATATTATTGCTTTTTCGATGTTTGGGAAAGCCCATAATAAAAAATCTTTATAATGCGCGTTACCATAACCATCTTCGGATAAGAAATTAACCGCCCTCATATTTTTTTCAGAGTCTAAACCCACACTAAGTTGGTCGAGCTTACCCTCTAAAGATGCTATCGATGTTTCTTTATCTTTACCTCTATAGCGTCTGTATATTTCTGCAGCAACAAGAACTAAACCGAAAACAGCAAAAGGTGGTTCATATGGCCCACTTGGGTCGTTAATCCATAATACGCCAAATACAGCGCATCCAAATAGTGCTAAACCTTCAATAGTAGGTATTATTGCTTTATGCATTTATTGTTTTGACCTGCCTAACGCCAGCTTCAGCGGCTACCATAAGTGGCGGTTTTTTTGCGTTTGTTTCAATTACTTATTATCCGCTGCAAAACGACTAAGCAATGCTCATGACATTTTGGGCAATATGAATCAAGGTCTTTTCTCCCCTGCCATGTCGTATTGCACTTTAAACACCGATATTGCCCATGCTGTACCGGTATATTGACAGGATTTTGACGAGGAGAGTGTGCTATTTTATTATTGGCCGCACGAATACTCCTGTCAGATGCCTCTGGCGCATGATATTCGGCATCGATTTTGACTTTTTCTCGTAATTTAGATCGGACAGTCTCTTCACGCGGATGAAACAGCCAATGCTTGTGCTCGTTTTCATTAGCAAGCAAGCTGGTGAGTAACATTTTTAATAAGCCCGGTGATGTTTTTTGTGCATAATAATTTATCTTTATCGCTCTCATGTCAACAACCAAAAGACCGGTTTTTTTATCATCAGGGCAATTAGGTAAGACACGGCCAGGATATGAAAAAAATAGCCGAAAGTTATGGTGGCCAATACCTATTTCTACATCGGATTTTATTGTTTTTACCGTTATATTTTCAAATGTATGCGAGCCAGTAACTACTTCCGTCCATTCATCGCCTGCCCCATAATGATTACAGGATTCAGAAATAACATATTCCGGTGTACAAAGTTGCGTTATTTTTCCCTTTAAGAGCAACTCAATAACATACTGCCTGCAACAACTGTAAAATGAAATATCACATGCTTTATCCGGCTTATCACGGGCATTTTGATCATGAGAAAAATGCCAAACATAGACATCTCCTTGTCTTGCAATGACACCTTGTTTGCAACTGGGGCAAACACAGCCACATTGCTGTCCGCGTGTTACATCGCTGACTTCAACAATGCTCTGATCGGCTTTTCTAATGGCAAAAGGTATTTTTGCATCGCTCATTAATAAATCTAAACCCATCATAAAAGCGAACAGCCCCGAAAGGCTGAACGCGTATCGCCAGACATCCCTGGTCAGCACTAATGCCAGGCACCTTTAGTCGGCTCAAACATATTATATATTGCGCTACCAGGAACCATTTGTAAGACCATGCAAATGCACAGTGTAAGGATTTTCTGACACTATATATGAACACGATTGTTTTAGATGACTTTTATGTTAACCCATACCAGATAATTTTTACCTGAATCTGCTGATTCCACCTTTTTAGTACCTGACACTGCCAGATATTTTTGTAAAATACATCATCAGCCAAACAAATCAATGACTGAAATTTGCGAACAATAGGCTATAAATAATTCGCACTAAATGGACGCTGGACGGGAGCGTTGTTTTTCAACCTGTCCAATAAAGGATTTATTCATATGTATCAACGTCAATACCTGGTCGATCTCCATTACCGGCAAGCACCACACACTTTTCTTAAATGCATACGCGAGGCGATGAAGCATCTCGAAGACGGTCTTTTTTCGATTCATGTTAATCATCCTTCACAGATCAGCAAGCTCCAGGATGTCTCACCAAACTGGAAGCAAATAGAAAGCTATATTGATAAAGCACAAGACACCGATAACGCTGTCTTTTTAGCCGCTTTTTGTTGTTTTTTTGACAATTCACTGGGGTTTGTTTTACTCGATACACTGGGCTGCAAAACGATACGGGACATGGCTGAATTCCTTGACTATAACCAGCTGAACATTATCACCACCTTAATGCTCAATCATCTGTGAAACAACAAAGCACCTGCCTACCGCCTGTTTGCAATTTTTTCAGTACCTGGAAGTTGAACGCCGATACTCAAGGCATACTGTGTTGGCCTATAGCCGAGATTTAACGTGTTTTATTGCGTTTTGTGAATCCAGACAAATTCATACCTGGGATGGGGTCAATGGCAAACTGGTCAGGGCATATATTACCAAACAGCATAAACAAGGTTTGTCAGGGCGCAGCTTGCAGCGTTATTTGTCTTCGATACGTCAGTTTTATCGATACCTGACACGTTATCATGGTGCGACTGACACCCCGACAGAGGGTATAAAAGCACCCAAATATAAAAAACGTTTGCCCTCAACATTAACGGTTGAGCAGCTAAATAATTTACTGGTCACTGACGGCGAACAAAATACCGATTGTTTGTTTTGTCGTGACCTGGCTATTTTAGAGGTACTGTATGGTAGTGGTTTACGCCTGGCAGAGATGGTTAGTCTGGATTTAAACGATATAAATTGGCACGATCAGGTTTTTTTAATCCATGGCAAAGGCAATAAACAGCGTCTTGCGCCTTTTGGCCGGATGGCAAAATCGGCTCTGGAGAATTGGTTATTAGTCAGACATAAAATGGCAAACAGCCAGGAAAAAGCCGTTTTTGTCGGCCACCGGGGTAATCGGATTTCACATGGCTCAGTACAAAATCGATTAAAAAAATGGGCGCATGACAGAGCATTAAACGTACCCCTCACCCCTCACATGTTACGCCACTCCTATGCTACGCACATCATGGAGTCATCGAATGACCTGGTCGGTGTGCAGCATTTACTGGGACACAAAAACATAACATCGACACAGGTATACTTAGCGCTTGATTTCAAATATCTTGCCAGTGTGTATGATAAAACTCATCCGAGGGCTTTTAAACGTAAAGACCGCAAATAAAGAAGCTTGAAACATATCAGGAAAACCGGTTTGTTTATTGAGTTTTCTTCACAAATGACTCCATTTGGAGTACAATATTACTATGACTACTAAGATACAAGCGCGTATTGATGAATCCTTAAAAGTTGAAGGTGAAAGAATCCTTGAGGAAATAGGGCTAACAACGACTGATCTAATGCGGATGACATTCAGGCAGCTAGTGATGAGAAAAGGCCTTCCTTTTGATGCCTGTATCCCAACTAAGCAAACCCTTGACTCTTTTAAGGAAGCTAAAAACCCTGCTGAATATTCTATTTATACGGATACAAAAACGGCACTGGATGATGTTTGGGGTAAAGATTAATTTTGCGTAAGATTAAATTTACCACAAGCTTCAAAAAAGATTTAAAACGCCAGCGAAAACGGGGTAAGCAACGCCAGAAAATAGAAAAGGCGATTGAAATGATTTGCTTAGAAGGTGATGTGACAGAAGAATACCTACCGCATACGCTTTCAGGCAATTGGCAAGGGTATCGTGAGTGCCATATAGAACCAGACTGGATAATGATTTATTCAGTGAGTGATCAACTGGCAACTTTTTATCGAACAGGCACACACGCTGACCTTTTCTAACAGCGGTTTGTAATGATCGATAAACGTGACATTATTATTTAAGTAAGGCTCAATTCTATGGGACAGGTAACGATCTATCTGGATGACGATGTCGAAGAGAAGATGATCGCGGCAGCGAAAATGGCGTATCTGCCCAAAAGCAAGTGGGTGGCATCGGTTATTAGCGATAGGATAGCAACACAATGGCCACCCTCAATTATCGCATTAGAAGGAGCCTGGCGTGATTCCCCTATAGTTGAAGATATACGTCAATGCCACAGCAAAGATGTAAAGCGCGAGCCATTATAATATTTTTGGTTATAACAACAGGAATAAAACGATTAAGGATGTGTAAAGTGAAAAAAGTGATTGTATTACTGGTATTAATGAGCGACTCGATGACGGCACAGGCAAAGCAGGCAGAAATCTGCAAGTTAAAAGCAAATAGCGAGATACATGACATGGCCAGCTGTAAAAAAGGCGACATACTGCATTATTATGGTTTTTTAAACAAGACCAACCTGATTGTTAGAGCAGGCTGTGACTTCACGCAAACCATTGATCATATGCCGAATGTCGAAAGTAGTATTAATAATGTGTTTAATCTTAGTTGCGTATATATTGGCTATCAGCGCAAGGAGCGTAAATAAAAAACTTTTACGGCATTTTATTTGCTATGGGTTCTTTGCTGTATAGAACTTTATTTGACCATCCATAATTGTTTACATAATGATGAAACACAAAATAATTTTACACCAGGCGGATGATATTGAAGTCATGGTAAAGGGCAAACGAGAGTTTGCATTAAAAAAGAAGCCTGATAGCAAGGCATTACTACAGCGTTTGCGTCAATATCGAGGTAAGCTGCCACAGGATTTTATCTTTAACCGAAATGACGTAAATGCCAGGTAAGGCCTTAATTTAAGGAACATACTTGAATATATCTAATTAGGCAACTGGAAAGGATACAGGTCATCATGAATATTAATGATTTTGAAGCCGCTAAGGTAAATGTAACAATAATACCAGGTAAAATATTAAAAACCTTACGTGAATCACATGGAGATGACTCAATCTGAACTGTCTAATATAAGCAGAATTAGGTTGTTGCGTAGATTTTATTAAAACAGGATCATGAACAAATATGGATATAGTAACAATAATTTCAATCCTAATCTGTGCATTCATTTTTTTATGGCTTGTCGGTGCTTATACGCCATCTCCATCAGAATTTGAATTAATGCCAACTTTAGATGAGTACCTAAAAAATAACCCACAATGCAAAACGAACCATGGAATAAAATGCATTAAAT
>JAFLJY010000037.1 GCA_022712755.1 Gammaproteobacteria bacterium | reverse complement strand
AGTAGGAATTAAGTAAAATTTCATATAATCTCCCTGTGATTTTTATGAGTTTTTGATATGCGTTTAACCACAAAAGGTCGTTATGCCGTTACTGCCGTACTGGATCTGGCCTTGCACCAGGATAAAGGACCAGTTTCTTTAGCGGCCATTTCTGAGCGTCAATGTATTTCACTTTCCTATCTGGAACAGCTTTTTGCCAAATTACGTCGCAATAATATTGTTAGCAGTACCCGTGGTCCTGGTGGTGGTTATAAGTTGACCAATAATGTCGATGAAGTTAGCGTATCGGATATTATCCTGGCTGTTGATGAGACCTGTAAGGTGGTTGACTGCGATGAAAACGACGGTTGCCATGGTAGTTATCAGTGTTTAACGCATGATTTATGGCAGGAACTCAGTAATGAAATCCGCAGTTTTCTTGATGGCATTACATTATCTGAAATTATGTCGCAGGAAACGGTACACGATGTAAAAACACGCCAGGACAAAACTGTCAACGCCTGATTTTTAAGGGCTTACTTTCAGAAAGATTCTTGGGGGCGTTTTATGGCTATCTACCTTGATAATAATGCAACAACGGCTTTAGATGAAAAAGTTTTAGAAGCGATGTTGCCTTATATGGGGCAGGTAACGGGCAATCCATCGAGTGTGCATCGTTTTGGTCGATTGCAGAAGGATGCCATTGAACAGGCGCGAGAATCTGTTGCCGATCTGCTCGGTGCCAGAGCCGAACAGGTGATTTTTACCAGCGGCGGTACAGAGTCGAACAATTTATTATTAAATGGTCTGAATTTAGCGAGTCCAAATTTAATAAACCAGAATTTAACAAACTCGAAGTTATCTAACAAGGGGCAGCGCACTTCTGCTCAGGGATGTACTAAGAAAAACACCAGTACACGTATTGCGATAAGTGCAATTGAACATATGTCGTTGTTAGAGCCAGCGCAACATCTGAACTTAGCAGCCGATATTATTGCCGTTGATGAAAACGGAAACATTAATTTATCGGCTGTTGAACAGGTGATAACTGAGCAAACCTCACTGATATCAGTCATGTCGGCAAACAATGAAACTGGAGTGATTCAGAATTTATCACCGTTAATTGGTTTGGCGCATGAACACACAATTTTTTTTCATAGTGATGCGTCGCAGGCAGCAGGTAAAATACCGCTGAATTTTATAGAAAGCGGACTGCATGCAATGACTGTTTCCGCACATAAATTATATGGCCCTGTTGGTGTGGGGGCACTGGTGATTGATAAACGCTTACCAATAAAGAAAATACAGTTTGGTGGCTCACAGGAAAAGAATTTACGTGCAGGTACAGAAAATGTCCCTGCCATTGTCGGCTTTGGCAAAGCCGCAGAATTAGCAAAGGCTGATTTAGAGTTAAGAAGTTTGCATGTGCGAATGTTGCGAGATGCCTTAGAACAAGGCTTGACAAAAATCAGCGCGGTAAGTGTTTTTGCACAATCAGCAAAACGTCTGCCGAATACAGTGCAGTTTGGTGTCGATGGATTTGATGGCGAAACCTTACTGATGCAGCTAGATAGAAAAGCCATTGCAGTTTCCAGTGGTTCTGCATGCACAAGTGGTAAAACGCAGCCCAGTCATGTGTTAAAAGCGATGAAAGTACCCGATGCATTAGCACTCTCAGCCATACGAGTGAGCTTTGGTAAAAATAATACAATGTCTGATGTAGAGACTCTACTCGGCACATTGAAAGACATTATTGAGATAAATCGACAACGATGCTGATAAACGCGGGCAGTGATGATAGCTGCCCATGTTTAGTAAATTATGTTTAATGAATTAAGGTGACAAAAGTGAGCAATAAAGATTTAAACCAGGGTGAGACAGAAAAACCAATTTATTTAGATTATTCAGCAACCACACCCATAGATGAACGTGTTGTTACTGAAATGCTTAAATTTATGGGACCGCAAAGTAACTTTGGTAATCCTGCTTCGCGCAGTCATCATTTTGGCTGGGAAGCAGAAGCTGCGGTTGAAACAGCACGCAAGCAGGTTGCTGATTTAGTGGGTGCTAATCCAAAAGAAATTGTTTTTACCTCCGGTGCAACCGAGTCAGATAACCTGGCAATCAAAGGTATCGCTCACTTTAATCATAAACGCGGTAAACACATTGTAACCTGCAAAACAGAGCACAAAGCGGTATTAGACAGTTGCCGTCAATTAGAACGTGAAGGTTATGAGGTCACTTATCTGGATCCTAAACAAAACGGTTTGCTTGACCTTAAAGTTTTTGAAGAAGCCTTGCGAGACGATACGACATTAGTTTCTATCATGCACGTTAATAACGAAATTGGCGTGATTCAGGACATTGAAGCCATTGGCAAAATTTGCCGGGCAAGAAAAATCATTTTTCATGTGGATGCTGCGCAAAGTGCTGGCAAGGTTGACATCAAC
>JAFLJY010000036.1 GCA_022712755.1 Gammaproteobacteria bacterium | reverse complement strand
GCTCAGCGTGTTATTTTTTAGTCCGTCCTTTGGTTCGTGAACGGTACTTCCGTGTACCACTATTCCGCGCAGGAGCTACCTTCGCGGACTATAAATGGAGAATAGTTTGCAAAATGCTGAGTAGTTACTTTATTTTTTTATTGGCTGATAGTACTAATATTAAAGAGTAACAACATGCTACAATTTTGCTGACAATGACATATTGATTTGCATCATTATAATTACATCATTATAACAGGCGAGATTTCAAACGATGGCACAAGTAGATAGTGAGATGGCAGATATAGGTCTGATAGGACTGGCAGTCATGGGGCAGAACCTGGTGTTAAATATGGCTGACCACGGTTATCGTGTTGCTGTGTTCAACCGTACTACTAATAAGGTGGATGAATTTATTGATGGACCGGCAAAAGGCACAACCATCATCGGTACACATTCTATTGAAGAGCTGGTCGAATCATTGGCAAAACCGCGCAAGGTTATGCTGATGGTAAAAGCAGGTGAAGTGGTTGACCACTTTATCGAGTTGCTGCTGCCGTTGCTTGAAGCGGGTGATGTCATTATTGATGGTGGTAATTCACACTATCCAGATTCTATACGACGTACAGCCTATCTAAAAGAGAAAGGTCTGCGCTTTATTGGCACGGGTGTTTCCGGTGGTGAAGAAGGCGCTCGATTTGGACCCTCTATAATGCCGGGCGGTGACTTTGAGGCATGGCCGCTGGTAAAAGATATTTTCCAGGCAGTGTCGGCAAAAGTTGATGATGAACCTTGTTGCCAGTGGGTAGGCTCGGACGGTGCCGGTCACTTTGTAAAGATGGTGCATAATGGCATTGAATACGGTGACATGCAATTAATCTGCGAAGCTTATGCCTTGATGGAGAATGTCCTGGGGTTGAGTTATGAACAGATGCATGAAGTTTTTAAAGAGTGGAATACTGGAGTGCTGGATTCCTATTTGATTGATATCACCAAAGATATTTTTGCCATGAAGGATGAAGATGGTGAACCACTGCTGGAAAAAATTCTGGACACCGCAGGCCAAAAAGGCACTGGCAAGTGGACTGGTATTAGTGCACTCGATCTGGGTGTGCCACTGACTTTAATTGGTGAATCTGTTTTCGCACGGGTGTTATCGTCGCTAAAAGATGAGCGAGTACGTGCATCCGCCATACTTGGCTCACCTCCGAAAATTGCGCTAACAGAGAATAAAACAGAGGCATTAAATGCGCTTCGTGATGCCTTATATGCATCGAAGATTATTTCTTATGCACAGGGTTTTATGTTGATGGCCGAAGCTGCCAAAGAATATGACTGGGATCTTAACTATGGCGAGATAGCATTAATGTGGCGAGGAGGCTGTATTATTCGTAGCGCCTTTCTGGGTAACATAAAAGAGGCCTATGACAAAAATCCTGAACTGGAAAACCTGGCACTTGATTCATTTTTTACCGAAGCAATAAAATCAGCGCAAGCAGGTTTGCGTAAAACAGTCATACTTGCGGTTGAAAATGGGTTACCGGCACCTGCATTTTCTTCCGCATTATCATATTTTGATGGTTACCGAAGTGAACGCCTGCCGGCAAATTTGTTACAGGCTCAGCGCGATTACTTCGGTGCGCACACCTATGAACGTGTTGATAAAAAACGCGGTGAGTTTTTTCATACCGACTGGACGGGTCACGGTGGAAAGGTGGCATCCACCACCTATGAAGTGTGAGCATGTGGCTGTTTGTTCAATATGAAATGGTCAATTATCAATAAACAAAAACTTTACAATGGATTTTATAAACTCAGCGCTGTCCAGTTGCAGCATGAGCTGTTCGCAGGCGGGCAAAGCAAAATTCTCAGGCGTGAATTAATTGACCGTGGACAGGCAGTTGCGGTGTTGCCTTATGATCCGATAAGCGATGAAATTGTACTAATTGAACAATTTAGAATCGGTGCGGGGGGTGCTGAAAACGATCCCTGGGTGATTGAAGTCATCGCCGGTTATAAGGAATCCGGTGAGTTAACAGAGGAGGTGGTACACCGTGAAGCGTATGAAGAAGCGGGCTGCAGGGTGACTGACTTATTGCCGATGTTTAAATATTATTCCAGTCCAGGTGGCTCCAATGAGCAGATACAGATTTTTCTTGGCCGTACGCAAAGCTCACATATAAATGGAATACATGGACTAGATGAGGAGGGTGAAGATATTAAGGTGCATGTTATCAGCAGTCAGCAGGCTTTTGACTGGCTAGATAGCGGAAAAATTGATTCCGCCGCACCGATTATTGCCTTACAGTGGTTTCGCTTAAATTACCAGCGAATACGTAAAAACTGGCTCAGCTGAATTCGTATCATCCGTGTTTAAAAAAATAATCACCCCGTTATTATTCCTGCTATTTATTGGCCTCATTGTTTCCAATGAGCACGCCAGAACCATTATTGCCGGTATCGCACTGTTTTTAATCGGTATGAATTATATGGAAAATGGTTTTAAGTTGTTTAGTGGCGGGGCACTGGAAACCATCCTCGAAAAATTCACCAGTACTACACCGAGAGCGATTGGCACCGGGTTTCTGGCAACAGCAGTGGTGCAAAGCTCCTCACTGGTTACCGTTATTATCATTTCTTTTCTTTCGGCAGGGCTTATCGGGCTGGCACAGGCTGTAGGTGTTATTTTTGGTTCTAATATTGGTACAACAGCAACTGCCTGGCTGGTTTCAACGCTGGGCCTAAAAATAAATATTGCACAATTTGCATTGCCTATGTTGATCTTTGGCGTGGTCATGCAATTCTCCAAACACACGTCTTATAAAGGCTTTGGCAGTGTTTTGATTGGCCTGGGGTTTATTTTTCTTGGCATTGCCTATATGAAGGAGGGTTTTGAAACACTTAAAGAGGGTCTTGACCTGGCTCAGTATGCCATGCCAGGTTATCTGGGTGTGTTTGTTTATATACTATTTGGCGCAATAGCTACGGTCATTATTCAATCCAGCAGTGCCACCCTGGCAATCATTATTACTGCACTGGCGATCGGGCAAATTGATTATATCAATGCGTTGGCTCTTGCCATTGGTGCCAATGTCGGTACCACGGTAACCGCTGCCATCGGGGCTATTGCCTCAAATAAAAACGGCAAACGCTTAGCGGTTGCGCATTTTATATTTAATATGATTACTGCATCGATTGCGGTGATTTTTATTTACCCGTTAGCAGACCTTGTCGACAAATTAGCCTCGATTTTATCCATATCAGAAACAGATGTTGCCATGAAGCTGGCGCTTTTTCATACTCTGTTTAATGTTATCGGTGTACTAGCTGTATCGCCCTTTATAAAACATTTGGTCAGATTTTTAGAAACCCTGTTCAATCCAAAAGCGAAAGACCGTAGTAAAGCAAAATATTTAACCAAAGAAGTAATGGAGCTACCATCTACTGCTTTAGTCGCAATCAGAAAAGAAACCATACATCTTTATGATGAATCGCTAAAAGCGATAGTGCATGCAATGAACCTGCATCGCCGTGAGATTTTTTCAGATAAAGAAATCGATAAAGTTGTGGTGCAGTCTGTTGCACTTATCAATATTGATATTGATAAAATATACCAGAAAAAAATCAAGAACCTGTACAGTGAAATCATTCACTTTGCATCCATGTCACAGAGTGATATGGATAGGGATGATAATAATCGCTTATATGAGTTGAGATTAACAGCCAGGAATATTATTGAAATGGTCAAAGATGTTCGGGAGCTGCAAAAAAATCTGAATCATTTCTCGAAAAGCAAAAACACATTTATGATTGATGAATATAACAAATTGCGCTCACAGTTGATTACTGTTCTGCGAAGCATTCAACACGTGAGAAACGATGAGGAAAATGAGGTGCACGAAGAAGATATTCTAACTCATATTGAAGTGCAAAAAGAAAAAACAATAGAAAATGAAATGCGCTTAAATCAAAATATAGATGCATTGATTAGAGAGAATAAGATCAGTCCAGCGATGGCATCTTCATTGATAAATGATGTTGGCTTTACCTTTAGTATCTGCAGAAAATTGCTTAGAGCTGCGGCCATCTTGTGGGTAAAAGAAAAAGAGATTAAGCAACTTGGTGATGAGTATGAATATTAAAAAAGTGATGCAAAAGCTGGATGATTATTTTGATTTATCGAAAAAAAAGCAAAAAGAAAAACACGATAAATTGTTACAGATAATCGCCAGGCTGGAACAGAAAAAATCTGAGCTAAAAGCAGAAATGATAGTAGAAAGCGAAAAGGATACAACGACTGAGGACTTTCATGATTTGCAAAAAGAGTTAAAAGTTATATCTAAACTGCTAAAAAAAGCCAGGCAGCAGAATGAGCCGGAAGAAGACGGTTGAGGGTAATAATCTTTTGAATTAGAGAATTTGTAGCCTGGTCGCCAAGTTTTATTTTTTGATATATATCAATATATTAAATATAAAGGCTTGTACTATCAGGCTATGAATGATATCGAAAGAAAACATGCGGGCGTTATGCAGGCAATGGTAGAAGAGTTTGAAAAACACAGACTCCCGATATTGCTGAAGATTAGAGATGAAGTTGAACATGGCAAACCCATCAGTGAAGGCGAGCTTGAATTTCTGGAAAAGGTTATTGAAGATGCTGGTCGAACCATGCATTTGATGGTTAATTATCCGGAATTACATGATTTTTGTCAGCATGTAGTGCATTTGTATCAGGATATAACAGCTAAGGCTCTGGAGAATGAGAAAAATAAAAAGTTATAAGTTATAGGTTGTACGTTGTATGTATTAAGTTTCTTATCTGTGGTTAAAATAAGCTTTTGTTTTTTTAGCACTATTCGTGGAGCAGTGGCACACGGATGTGCCGTTATGTCCGTCCTTTGGTTCGTTAACGGCACATCCGTGTGCCACTACTCCATGGATGGACGGCCATGTTTACAATTATGGCGCAAAGAGCCAGGAAGGCGGTGCGATTTTCGAACCAAAGGATGGAGTAGTGGCACAAGGATGTGCCGTTTACGGACCTAAGGATGGAATAACATTTTTAACATAAAACATAAAACATAAAACTTACAAGGTGTGTTACTGCCCTTGTTCCAGCACCCAGCGAATTGCACGATGGGTAAGTTGATGGGCAGAGGATGCGCCCAGTTTCTTTTTTATGTGTGCCTGATGGGTTTCGATCGTTTTGATGCTTAAATTTAGCTGTTTAGCCATCCTGGAAGGCGCAAGACCCTGTCCGATCATCTCAAATACCTGCAGTTCCCGGTTCGATAACGAATTGATTCCCTGTTTATCGTCGCTGCCCCTCACCATGTTATTCAGTATGCTCTCGGTCATGTGTTCACTAAGATAGACCTTGCCCTTGAGCACTCGACGAATCGCCTGAATGATTTTTTCCTGTGCCTCCTGCTTATTGATATAACCTCGTGCGCCCGCAGCCAGCACACGTTCAGCATAAAGTGATTCATCATGCATGGAAGCAACCAGCATCAAAATTTCGCTGTTACGTGCTTTGATATGCTCGATAAGGTCCAGACCGCTACCGCCAGCCAGTGACAGGTCAATAATAGCCAGATCAGGTGTAATCGAGTCCACTAATTGTAGAGCCGAGGCCATATCCCCTGCTTCACCACAGACATTAAGGTCGGGAGCATCACCAATCAGCTGTGCGAATCCAGCACGAACCAGCGGATGGTCATCTACGATCAGAATACTGGACATTTACATCTTAACCTTATAATTGAGAAGCTACATAGTTGACAGGAAATCGGCAGCATACCTTTGTGCCGTGATTGCCATCGGGGTTAATGGTTATTTCACCATTAAACAGACCGCAGCGGTGTTTCATAATATTTAAACCCAGGCCTGACGAGTCCTCAAGATCCAGTGGTATACCAATGCCATTATCTATAATTTTCAGTACGCCATGATTTTGCTCTATTTCTAGTGAAACCTCAATCTGACTTGCGTTTGCATGCTTAATCGCATTGTTCAAAGATTCCTGCACAATGCGATACAGATGAGTAGCGGTAGCATCATCGAATGGCAAGATAGCACTATCTATCTGGAGCTTTATCGGAATATGGCTTTGTTGCTCGATATTTTCTGTTATTGACTGCAAAGCTATCATGAATCCATCCGTGTAGATCTGCACTGGTATCAGTCCGCGCGACAGCGCACGTAGCTGGCTTAGTGCTTCATGTAACCCACTGGCCAGTTGACTGGCCAGTTCATGTTCAGGTTTGCTTGCCTTGTTTAACAGGCTTTGTGCCAGCATGCTCAAACCGGTGAGCTGCTGGCCAAGACCATCATGCAACTCTTCGCCAATGCGTTGCTGTTCTCGAGCCGGTATCGCCAGCAGTTCTCGTTGCAGTTTTTGCTGGCTACTAAGATCCATAATCAGACCGGCAAACAGATGTGTATGTTTTAGCTGGATTTCCCCCACGGAGATATACATTGGGAACTGACTTCCGTCTTTGCGCTGGCCTAATATTTGCCGCCCGGTACCAATTACTTTTTTGATACCGGTTTTCAGGTATTTTTTAATATAGTTGCCGTGTTTTTCTCGATGTGCTGTGGGCATCAGCAGGTTAATGCTTTTACCTAGCAGGTCTTTTTTGGTGTAACCAAACAGGGTTTCTGCAGCCGGGTTGGTGAACTGGATAATGCCGTTTGTGTCAATCAGAAAAATGGCCTCATGTGCCGTTTTGACCAGGGTGTGAAAAATTTCAGTCTGTTGTTCAATTTTTTGGGTTAACGGCTGAGTGAAACGGAAATAGATAATACTAGCAATTATCATTACCAGCAAAGTGATGATGGTTGTTATGCCAACAATATAGATGAGTGGCGCATTGATTATATCGAGGTTGACCTGTTCAATCACACTGTTATTAATGAGTTTGAGCAGGCCAAAATATAAAGCGGTGATAGATAGTGTTGCCACCAGCAATGTCGCGCTAACCATAAGAATGATATGTCGTAAATATTTTTGTAGTGTTTTCACAGAGCCATACTATCAGTGATAGTATGAATAGTCATTTGGTGTTAGTGCGAATATCCCTATATGGGTATCAGGGAATCCCTGATAGTCTGGCTGTGATTTACCGTTCATGCTATTGACCACTAAAACCTGGGGAGGATTTTATGGCTATACAGTTACAAAACACAGCGACCGATAACGCTGTCATTCCGGTAACCAGCGGCGTGGGCAGCGGTGTAGGTTACGCTCAGCCTTCATTAGAAGTTTTGTCATGTTACAGTTGTAATATAAAAGGTGGCTGTTTAATAGAAAAATTGACCATTGCTCATGATCACTCATATCAGCTAGTGAAAAATAAAAAGGTTCTGGCAAAGGGCAAACATATTTTTCGTGGTGGAGATGATACAAAAGCAATGTATGTGGTTAGCAGGGGGTCGGTTAAGTCCTATATGTTGATGGAAGATGGTGAGGAACAGGTACTAAATTTTTATCTGCCTGGTGATGTGTTTGGGTTGGATGCGATGGGTAGCCATTGCCACATTTCTTCAACCGTTGCACTGGAGAACACAACAATTTGCAAGTTACCGTTGTCTGGATTACAGAACCGTGTGTTAGGGCAGGGATTCCTTAATATGATTTCAGATAACATGTTACGTGACCATAATCTGATGTTGATGCTGGCAAGCAAAGATGCAGATGGCCGTCTGGCCAGCTTTTTAGTCGATATGTTTAAGCGTACTGGAAAACAGGGGCATCCTGTCAATGCCATTAAATTGACCATGACACGTCAGGACATTGCTAATTACCTGGGGCTGGCGATAGAAACCGTTAGCCGTACACTTAGACGGTTTCAGGATAGTGGCATGCTGGACGTGACTCAACGCAAAGTTAAGGTTTATGATTTTAACTGCCTGCTGGCAATAGCCGGTACGCAAGTTGTTTACTGACTTCGAGATACTGCATTACTTGTTTAATTGACGTATATCATAGCTATATATTCAATAAGATCTATTATCTAAGTTGACTTCATAATTTCACCTTTTATGCAGGGATTAGGCTGCTAATAATCAGGATGCTTTTGATGCATGTCATTGCAGCAGATGTTGGTGGTACCAAAACACGACTGGCTTTTGCCGATACTAAACAACCGCGTAATATTTTATTTGAGGCACGTTATCTGAGCGGTGAATTCGATGGTTTTGAGTCGATGTTGCATACCTTTATAAAAGACAGCGGATTAGTCGCTGTCATGACAGATGTTAGTAGGGTAGGTGCTTTAACTTTAGCTTTACCTGGGCTAGTCAGTGATTCATCTGCACGTTTAACCAACCTCCCCTGGACTATCGAAAAACAGTCATTGCAGGACACTTTCGGTATCAAAAATATAACCTTTATGAATGACTTCCAGGCTTCTGCATTGGGTACTGCTCAGCTGCTGGAGAAAGACAGAATTATCTTAAACCCAGGCATTTTAAACTTAAGTAAAAATTCTGCTGGTCTGACCAGGAACACATTACGAAATAAAATACGAGTTGCTGTCGGTGCTGGAACCGGGCTAGGTGTAGCCTGGGTTGAAGACGATATATCAGGTGATAAAAAAATGGTGTACGCCCATGATTCAGAGGGTGGACATATTGATTTTGCGCCCATTGATGATGTTCAGATACAACTGCTACAGTTTTTGCAGAAACGTTTTGTTCGCGTATCCTATGAACGGATTTTATCCGGTGATGGACTGGTGTCGCTGTATCACTTTTGTGCGGCTAAACAAGGTGGCGCTGATGTTCACCAACACCGCCACCGTACAGACACGCATAGTGATAGTATTAGCGCGCAATGGGTTAATGAACAATCGAAAAATAATGAAGCTGCAGACAGGGCATTGTCTCTCTTTGTGCAGATTTATGGTGCTTATATCGGCAACCTTGCCGTCTTGTTCAAGCCTTATGGCGGTATCTTTATTACCGGTGGCATCGCTGCAAAAATGGTAAAAAGAATGCAATCAGAAGAATTTATCAATGCTTATTTTAATAAGGGAAGAATGCGAACACTGGTCGAGCAGATTGCTGTCTATCTTGTCACCAATGAACGTGTTGGTGTGCTTGGCGCTATGTCAGAAGCCACTAAATAATTACTAATTACTAATTACTAATTACTAATTAGTAATTAATTCCAGCAGGAGAGTTCAAAATGACCCGCAGTACAAAAACAGGTACAAAAACACAGTCTAAAAACTACCGTTATTACACTGATGCAAACACCGGCACTGAATTGACGCGTAAAACGCTGGTACTGATACTGGCTGGTGGTTCGGGTTCAAGGCTCAAGGGTTTGACAAAATGGCGTGCAAAACCGGCAGTACCGTTCGGTGGCAAGTACCGTATTATTGATTTTGCCTTATCGAATTGCGTCAACTCCGGTCTGCGCCGTATCGGTGTGTTGACACAATACAAGTCACACTCATTGATCCGGCATCTACAACGCGGCTGGGGATTTATGCGTGCAGAGATTGGTGAGTTTGTCGAAATTATACCTGCACAACAACGCATTGATAATGAATGGTACCGGGGCACTGCTGATGCTTTGTACCAGAATATCGATATTATCCGCCGTCATGCGCCAGAGCATGTCATTGTGTTGGGCGGTGATCATATCTACACCATAGATCGGAAGAGC
>JAFLJY010000296.1 GCA_022712755.1 Gammaproteobacteria bacterium | reverse complement strand
TTTTTATACCGTAGCCTGTAGGTTGGGGTGATGCACGAACCCCAACGGGTTGTGTGTGGTTATTTGTTGGGGAGACCGTTTCATCAACCTACATGAAAAAGTTTTTATTTGCGTTTATTCGCGTGCATTTGCGGAAAATTTTAAATGATTTTGATGTCCGTTAAGTGTCGAAAGCAGTCATTCCATGTCTGACTCTACCTGGTAGAAAATAGGTAAAATATGCAAAAAAATAAAAAACGATTTATCGAGCTGGCGATCAAATACCAGGTGTTGCGATTTGGTGAGTTTACCCTTAAATCCGGCCGAGTCAGCCCGTATTTTTTTAATGCGGGTTTATTTAACAGTGGTTATGCACTGGCAGAACTGGGCAGTTGTTACGCGCAGAGCATCATCGAAAACGATATAAATTACGACATATTATTTGGCCCGGCATATAAGGGCATACCACTGGTTGCGGCTATTGCTTACGCATTGTCGATAAATCATGATATTGACAAACCTTATGCGTTTAATCGTAAAGAAGCCAAAGATCATGGTGAAGGCGGCTTGATTGTCGGCGCAGACTTAAACGGCAAGGTGTTAATTGTGGATGATGTCATTACCGCCGGTACAGCAATTCGTGAAGCAGTGGACATTATACAAGCTGAAGGAGCAACGACCTCAGCAGTTTTAATTGCGCTTGATCGGCAGGAAAAAGGCCGGGGTGAACTGTCGGCAATTCAGGAGGTACATCGGGATTATGCCATTGATGTATTTAGTATTATCACCATGGCAGATTTGATTGATTATCTTGCCGGGGACAATACTTTTGGGCAGCATCTGGGTGCTATGCGGGATTATCGTAGTCGCTATGGGGTTTGATTTTTTATTGCCTATTTATTTAGGCCGCTTTATTTAACCGATTTATTTAAAGTTAGCCAAACACCAATTTTAAGCCAATCAAAAGCGTAACCACTTCAAAGCTCCGCTTAATGACTTTGTTGCCTTTCACAATGGACAAGTGCGCACCAATATAGCCGCCAATAAAAGACCCCAGCAGTAAAGCCGGAATCCATAACCAGTGAATGTCGCCAAGCAAACCCAGGGTGATGGCGCCGGAACTGTTCCAGAACAAACCAACAAATACCAGGGTGTATGCCACAGCCAGTTTATAGTCAAAACCAAACCATCGTATTAACCACAGGGTGACAAATAAACCTGTGCCGGAGGTTAACGACCCGTTGAGAATACCAATCACAAATAAAACCAGACCACCGATGAAATACCCTTTGGCATGGCGATTTTTTATTTGATAGCGTTGTCCTAATTCTGGCGAAAAAAGAGAATAAATACCCAGACCTATGGTCAATAATCCCAGAGCGGTTGTTGCCATTTGATCTGGCACCTGAAGAATAAAACTGGCACCGAAAATAACACCGGGTAATCCCGCTATTATCATAAGCAACGCAAAATCTCGCTCTAGCCGGTTATCTTTTAGGTGACGCATGGTAGCACCTAAACCCAGGGCAATAGTGGCAACCTTGTGCGTTGCCAGCGCCAGTCCAAACGGCAACCCTAAAAAAATGAGTGCGGGCAATTGTATTAAACCAGCACCGCCGCCCGCTAAAGCCGAGAACAGGTTGGCAATAAGTGAGATGATAAAGATAAGTAATTGTTCGGCCACGTTAAATATGGTTAATTCCTGAATGTGTGCCTATACTCCAGAAGAGTTTATTTTGTTGAAGGAGAAACACCTGAGCTTATCAGTTATTCATGTCAGTTATTCATGCCAGAGGTTGTACACTATGCGTTTTGCTTTGTTTTTTTTGTCAGTTGTTCTTGTAGCAGGCTCTTTTTCTGCTCTGGCAAAAATGTACAAATGGGTAGATGAGGATGGTCAGATGCATTTTGGCGACAGGATTCCGGAAAAATATCTGGTCAGGGAACATCAGGAATTGAATGACAGGGGTGTGGTGGTAAAACATAATGAGGCGGCAAAAACAGCGGAGCAAAAAGCGGAAGATAAACGTCTTGAAAAGGAGCGAAAAAAAGCAGCATTAATCGAAAAGAAGAAGAAACAACGTGACCGTGTGCTGCTGGACACGTTCACCACTGAACGTGATTTAATTGCGGCGCGTGATGCCAGGCTTGATGCCGTCGATGCACAAATCAAACTGGCCGATTCAATTATCGCTGATTCTGCTAAAAAAATTGAATCAATGGAGCAACGGGTAGTTAAGATACAGACATCAAATCGTGAGGTGCCGCTAGATCTGTATC
This sequence comes from Gammaproteobacteria bacterium, assembly GCA_022712755.1. Classification (GTDB taxonomy): domain Bacteria; phylum Pseudomonadota; class Gammaproteobacteria; order SZUA-229; family SZUA-229. The sequence goes on along the minus strand of JAFLJY010000296.1, from coordinate 2,801 downwards.
AACGTATAGACAATGCAAAAAAACAGGTGGCAATACAAAGCGAGGTGAGAAAAAATCATGAAAAACGACGAGACAAAATCGCTACGCAATTTGATGGATATATAAAGCGATTTAAAGTATTAAAAGCTGAGCAAAAAGCAAAACGGGAACAGCTTGAGAGAGAGCGGGATTTTTAAATATGTTATTGGTTTCTCGTTCCCACGCTCCTGCGTGGGAATGAGAAAGCATATTTGCCACATGCTGTGGTGATAGTGTTTTTTACTTAAAACTTACAACCAGATTTACGACTTAATCAACGTGCCCACACCTTCATCAGTCAACAGTTCAAGCAACACCGCATGCTCTACTCGGCCGTCAATAATATGTGAAGTCTTTACTCCGGAATTAACGGCATCCAGTGCGCAAGTTACTTTCGGTAACATACCACCAGCGATGGTGCCATCAGCTATCAATTCATTTATTTTTTTACTATCCAGCCCGGTTAGGATATTTTGCTGTTTATCCAGGATACCGGGGGTATTGGTCAATAATAATAATTTTTCAGCGCCTAATACCGAAGCCATTTTTCCAGCAACCAGATCGGCATTGATATTGTAGGATGTGGCATCATGACCAACACCAATGGGCGCAATCACCGGGATAAAGTTTCCGTCATCCAGCGTGTTGACAATGGATGGATCAATGGTAGTGACCTCGCCAACATGACCAAGGTCAATAATCTCAGGCACCCGCAGTTCAGCAGACATGGGCTCGGCAGACTCAATGTCAGAAGATCCGCGTGTGATTTTCATTTTTTTAGCACGAATCATGGAGCCATCTTTCCCGGTTAACCCTACCGCCTGGCCACCGTTATGATTAATCAGGTTGACGATACTTTTGTTAACCAGGCCGCCCAATACCATCTCAACCACATCCATGGTTTCACTATCAGTCACCCGCATACCGTCGATAAATTTCGATTCTTTACCAATTTTTTCCAGTAGTTTGCCTATTTGCGGACCACCACCGTGCACTACCACCGGGTTTACCCCGACCTGTTTTAACAAAACAATGTCGCGGGCAAAGCTGTTTTTTAATTTTTCATCAACCATCGCATTACCACCAAATTTGATGACGATGGTTTTGTTGTTCAGGCGTTGTAAATAGGGTAATGCCTCAGATAAAACGCTAGCAATGTTGATGGCGGATTTTTTGTCCACTGTAGTCCTCAATAAATTAAAGAGTTAAATAAGATTGTTGCAACATCTCAATAAACCTGGGTAGTAAGTAGGCCTGCATACTGACAACTGAGCCATAGCTGCACGGGCACTTAGAGCAATTACAGATTGTTGCTGTCGGCAGATAGAAGCTTAATGATGTGGCTTAAAAAGGCAAACTCAATGTACTATCTACCGCCAACAACTGTTCGCGGAAAGTGTTTTTAATTTCACTTAATGTGTTTTCATCATTGGCTTCAAAACGTAACACCAGGCATGGTGTCGTATTTGAAGGGCGAACCAGACCCCAGCCTTGTGCATAATTCACACGTATGCCATCTATGGTGATGGTTTCTGCATCTTTAAAATGCGCTTCATCGATAAACTTATCCATAAATTTATAATGCTCGCCTTCTTCAAAATCAATCTGTAATTCAGGCGTGTTGAAACTATCGGGCAGAGCGTTGAATATTTCAGCACTGCTTTGGTTTTGCTGACTGACAATTTCCAGCATACGCGCAGCGCCATATAAGCCATCATCAAAACCAAACCAGCGCTCTTTAAAGAAAATATGCCCGCTCATTTCGCCAGCCAGTTCGGCACCGGTTTCTTTCATTTTTGCCTTAATGAATGAATGTCCGGTTTTCCACATTAGCGGTTTGCCTCCCAGGTTTTTAATATAGGCTTCCAGGTTAGAAGTGGATTTAATGTCATAAATAATTAACGCGCCGGGTTTGCGTTTGAGCACATCGGCAGCGTATAACATCATCTGACGGTCGGCCCATATTATATTTTGTTTGTTATCTAATATGCCAACACGATCACCATCACCATCAAACGCCAGACCAATATCTAACGCATTTTCTTTTATCGTTTTTTGCAGGTCAATCAGGTTTTCTGGTTTAGACGGATCCGGGTGGTGATTGGGGAAGTTGCCGTCTACATCACAAAAAAGTTCGGTGACATTGCAGCCTAAACGAGTGAATAATTCGGTAGCCAGTACCCCGGCCACACCATTGCCGCAATCAACAGCAATATTTAAGGGTTTATCAAGTTTAATGTCGTTAACGATAGTATCGAGATAGTCCGGGATAACATTTTTCTCAGTGTATTTGCCTTCACCACTATTTATCCTGTTTTCGATAATCATCTGATACAGCGATTTAATACCATCGCCATACAAAGTGTTACCGGCGATTAACATTTTTAAACCATTATATGGTGGCGGGTTGTGGCTACCGGTAACCATGATGCCTGTGCCGGTTTTCAATTTATGTGTGGCGTAATAAAGCACCGGTGTCGGCACCATGCCAATATCAATCACATCACAACCGCCGGCACGTAACCCCTGACTTAAACGTTGCGCCAGTTCCGGGCTGGAAAGGCGACCATCACGAGCAATTACCACAGTTTTCTGATTTTGTGACAGAGATTCAGTGGCAAATGCCTGGCCAATTTTCTGTACTGCATCAGGGGTTAATGCGGTCTCTACTATGCCGCGAATATCGTAAGCACGAAATATGTTTTCTGTAATTGTCATGGCTTTTTTGTATTTAGAATTTATCTGAAGTGTAGTTGCTAGTGAGTGTTTATGTTAGATTAGAT
>JAFLJY010000306.1 GCA_022712755.1 Gammaproteobacteria bacterium | reverse complement strand
GGGTTCATTATTGTGTAACTGGTTATCAGGTAAAAAAATTGAAATAGGGCTGGTACCATTTGGCTCGATTGGGCTAACCGTGTTTGGTATTGATATGTTTTTTTCGCAACCTGAAAGCTTGCCCGTTACCACCATAGGGTTAACTGTGTTTTTATCTACTGAGTATTTACGTTCGATGATGGACGTTGTACTTGTCGGTTTTTTTGGTGGTTTATATATTGTGCCTTTAATGGCTTTGGTACAGCAACGTTCAGACCCGGAACATTTATCCAGAGTCATTGCTGGCAATAATATTATCAACGCTTTATTGATGGTGTTATCGGCCGTAGTAGCGATTGCTGTGCTTTCATCGGGTTTTTCAATTGCCCAGTTATTTTTACTGGTGGCAATATTGAATGCCCTGGTAGCAATATATATTTATTCATTAGTACCTGAATTTTTCATGCGTTTTCTGGTGTGGTTATTGATACACAGCGTGTACCACGTAAAAGCAAAAGGACTGGATAATATACCGGAGGAAGGGGCAGTTGTGCTGGTCTGTAACCATGTTAGTTATGTCGATGCTTTAATCATTGCTGCCTGTGTAAGGCGGCCGGTGCGTTTTGTCATGTATTACAAAATTTATAACTTACCGATATTAAATTTTATTTTTAGAACTGCAAAAACAATTTCTATTGCCGGTATATATGAAAATGAGGCTTTATTAAATAAAGCATTTGATGACATCGATAATGCGCTTGCGGTGGGTGATGTGGTTTGTATTTTCCCTGAGGGTAAATTAACCGCTAACGGTAACATGAGAACATTCAGAAACGGCATAGAAAAAATCATAAAGCGCCGAGCGGTACCGGTTATTCCGATGGCGTTACAGGGCTTGTGGGGTAGTGTATTCAGTCGCCAGAAATCAAATGTTTTATATCGTTTGTTTAAAGGATTTAAATCGAGTATTGGATTAGTTGTGGGAGACAGGGTTGAGCCGAAGCGGGTGTCGGCGGTAATGTTGCAGGACAAAGTGCAGAATTTGTACAGGGGCTAAGAGGTTATTATTGAATGCAATAAAAAAGCCACCTTAACTGGTGGCTTTTTTATTTGGGTATTATAATTTAATATCAGCAGGTGTTGCTTTATATACAACTTCTAAACGCGACCCATAGCGCCAAAACTTTTAATAAACGGACCGGCCATACGCGGGTCTGAAATCATGGCTTTAAAATCGCCTGTTTTGAATTTCAGCTTACCGGTAGTGAATGCCAGGCCTAAACCGGTCATGCCGATTTCTTTCTTTAACCATTTTTCCCAGTTTTTCTGCTCTGCACGCATGTCCCAGCTTAGCTCACGACCGTCATAAGCACCGGCTTCTTCTACTTTGCCGTTTACCACATTGATAAAACCCTGGCAGGCATCCTCTTTCGGGTAACCGTAACCGATAACAGAATTAAAATTAATTTTAGCTAAGGCATCAGAAAGATCTGATTGTCCATTCCACTGTTCTTTAAAACCTTTCATCCATTCATCATCAAATAAAGCCATTTTATGTCTCCGAATTCTTATTGTGCGTAACGTAATATTATTATAATAGGATTTGTTATCGTATTTATCACCGGTTTGCGCAGCGTGTATATTCTTTTTTATATTAAGTAACTACCACGAAAATCGAAAACGATAATAGCATAAGACAAGCTATATCGAAAGAGATATATCCATATAGGTACAAAGGGAAATAGATCGCGTCTAAAGCAGTGAGTTATTTCAATTCCATGGAAATGTAACTAATACCATTTTGTTTTAACAGCTTCTGTTTTTGAGATAGCTGCTGTCTGTTCTGGTAAGGGCCTGTTCTGACGCGGTGCCATGCCTGATTGTTTATGGTTACATGTTGTATACCCGCTGCCACCCCTAAAAATGCCAAATTGGCTTTTAATTTTTTTGCATCAGAAAGATTCTGAAAAGAACCAACCTGTAATATATATTGTTTTTTTGTGCTGAGTTGCGCCTTAGTGTTTGATTGTAAGTTAGTACTATTGTTTTTTGAGGGTCGCTCAGGCGGACGAGTTTCGCTTTCTGGAATTAGCACTTCCAGCTCGGGCAATAGCGTGTAAAAATTATACCTGGTTTCTTTTTTTTCGGTAACGGGTTTTTCAGTGCTTGTTTTTTTAGTAGCTGGCGTTTTTGGTGTTGGTGCTACTGTAGATGTCGTTGTGGTTTTCTGATTTTTTGCCTGTTTTTTTAATTTTTCCAACTCTGACTGAACTGCGCTGCCAAAGTCCAGGTTGTTTTCAGGTTGTTTATCAAGATAAACAATAAATGCGATGAACAGTCCGATAGCCAGGCCGGATAACAGCCAGAGGTAGCCGGGCAGTGGTTTTTTTTGTTTGCGGGTAATGCGGGATTTGTAGTCAGTTGTCATGGTTTTTTCGGCGTTACATTTTTTCCGGTGCGCTCACGCCTAGTAAGGTTAGCCCATTAAACAAAACTTGCCTGGTTGCAATAATTAAATTAAACCGCGCATCATGCAGATTGGTGTTTTCATTAATAAACTGGTGCGCGTTGTAATAAGAATGTAGCAGGGTGGCCA
>JAFLJY010000035.1 GCA_022712755.1 Gammaproteobacteria bacterium | reverse complement strand
ACAGTCAAAAACTAACATTTTAATATTTTGTGCGGGTGAGTAAAAACGACACATAGCTGACGTTGGAAAAGCTGAATAGATTTAGTCCGCGAAGGACGCAACAGACGCGAAAAAAGCAAAGAAAATATTTTTTGTTTTTTTAAGCAGATTTGAATAAGTGATAGCGTTAATATAAACAGCAAAGTTTTATTTCGACTTATAAAACCATTATTATTTTTGCTTTTTTCGCGTCTTTTGCGTTCTTCGCGGACTAATGCTTTTAATTTTTAATGTCAGCTAATGACCGATTTAACCCATTGAGTCATTTTTAGAGATGCCCTTAATACTTACTGTTCCAGCAGTTCGGCTTCCATCGACAAATATACCTGATAAGCATTAACGCGATTGCTTTCATCAAACGCAGGTAGATCCTTAAATTTTGACCAGTCAGCGTTGGCATAAACCTCATCAAAGGGGGTGAAGTCTTCAATGCCCGCGCCCATTACCCGTCGCAAATGAGCGAGATAACTGCGGGTTAGCGCAATGATTTTTTCAGGGTTGTCTGAGGCAGCTCCGTGACCGGGAACCAGTGCGGCCAGACCTTCGGTTTCAAGTTGTATTAAGGTTTCCAGCCATTTTTTTGAGTCAGCATTGCCAACAAAAGCCAGTCGTCCTTCAAAAATAAGGTCACCAGAAAATAAAACTTTATCAGGTTCGACCAGCATGGTGAGATCGCCATCAGAATGTGCCTTGCCCATAAAGTTTATGGTAAATGTTATTCCACCTAAAGTAAAAACCGTTGATTTTTCAATGGTGGTGTCAGGCAGGACTAAATACGTGTTTTCATTCACCCACGGCTCTAATGAAAACTGACGTTCCTCAAGACGGCTTGCGGCAGCTTCTGACTGAATATATTTTTGCGCACCGTAGGGGGCAATAATTTCTGCACCTAATTCCTCAAATACCTGTAAGCCATAAATGTGGTCGGCATGAAAGTGGCTGACCACCACTTTTTTTATGGGCTGATTGGTAATAGTTTTGATTTTTTGTACCAGATTGTTGGCAAGTGAAGGTGTGCCCAAAGTGTCAAATACGACCACGCCATCAGCGGTAACGATAAAACCGGCGTTTGATATAAAACCTTCGTTGTCGGTTGCGATACCGGGTATGCCTTCAACATAATAAACATGATCAGAAACTTTTTTGAGTTCCATGTCGACTGATGTTTCTGCGTATTTTGTTTCGGCAAAGATTGTATTAGCGATAAAGTACAGGCTGAAAATAAGCAGTGATTTAGACATGAGTCGTCTCCTGTTGGAACACGAATACATTAATCTATTAGACGAGCGAACAACAGGTGTTTAAGAATTTTATTTGGGAATTAAAAAAGCAGCGTGAGTAACCAGCTCACGCTGCTGGCTAACCTCCAGGAGGAGAGGGTTAGCGAGGCATAATCGCAGGAACTATGAAAACCTGCGATGGGGTTATATTAATGCTTGCCAATTTTTTCTACTTGATTCACGTCAATTAATTGCCCGTTTGTCTGGTTTTTATGCCTGTTGCTTTTTTGTTTGCTACGATCAGTTGCTCTTTTTGCGATTTTTTTAAGGTTTTAATCGCGTATTCACGTTTGCTGGCGGCAGAACGTGAGTCAGTCTGTTCCTTATAAGCAAGTGTTACCGGTCGTCTGCCATGCGTGTATTTGGCTCCCTTTTTCTTTGTATCGCTACATATGCCGTTATGCTCATCCATGCGTCTGTTTATATCCATCGTTATGCCGGTGTACAGACTGTTATCAGCACAACGCAGGATATAAACAAACCAGGTGTTATGCAGCATTGAGGGTATCGATAGTTGTCTGTATATCAGTGTAGTTACGTCAGATGTCATCAAGTCGGCGCATTGATGCAGGCAATAATTTCATGTCTACCAGACTACTGACAAAAGCTTTGCTAAATGTGGCCTCATCTTCGTAGACCAGTTTGTAGTATTGTATTTTCATGGTGAGTGCACTGCCAAATATGATCGAAATAAAGGTTAATATCGAGCCTACTGCCAATGTTGACATGCCGGTAATACCCTGGCCAATAGTGCAACCCAGTGCTAACACGCCGCCAAAACCCATCAATGTCGCACCAATGGCATGATTCACAAAATCTTTGAAATCAACAAACCATTCAATACGAAATGACTTAGCTATAAGTGACCACAGAAAGGAGCCAAGAATAACGCCTAATACAGAAATTAGACCAAAAGTTAATAAAGCAGAGTCAAAACGGCCTTTGATGTAGCCGTAAGTCTGACCAATCGGATTAATGAATGTAAATGATTGTGGATTTAGTGTGCGAGCAGCGGCAGGTTTGCCTTCATCATCTTCAGCCAGCATGTCCCACTCTGAATAATAATCAGACAGTGAATACTGTTCGTCTTCAGCAAGAATGTTTATATTGCTACTGGTATACCACGCACTAAGAATAACCAGGCCGATAATTAAACCGCCAACAATATTGTCTTTACTGCTGCGAAAATCTGCAGCTTTAAAAACATAAAACAACATGCCAGAGGCAAACACAAGGCCAATAATGAAACGCAGAGTCTGTGTGTTTTCACTGCTAATTAGATGGCTGATTATTGCACCAATATCCTGATGGCTATCCAAAGAAATAGCTAAAGGATTTACCCAGTCATAAAATAAAACACTGTATAAGGTTTTGTCGCTATCAGGGAAAGGGTTAGTCATGTAATAAGCAATCAGCGCGATAATGATAAAAACAAAAATGGATTTAATATTGCCGCCGCCAATGCGAATCAGGGTTTTATTGCCGCAGCCACTGGCAAAGGTCATGCCGATACCAAATAAAATGCCACCCAGAATATTTTCTACAAAGATAAGTTGCGAGCCACGATAGCCGGGAAAGGTTTCAGTGACATTGACCAGTTGCATGTACTCAAAAAGGCTAACTCCAAGAATGGCCACGGCGATAGCAAGTATCCAGGCTCTGAAACGACCATAATCGCCAATATTGACCATATCGGAGACCGCGCCCATGGTACAGAAATTGGTTTTATTGACGACAACGCCGAGAAAAACAGCGATAACAAAGGTTGACCATAAAAAGAAGGATAGACTGTCAGCAAAAGTGTCAAAAATCATAGTATTACCTGTTTGGTTATTGAGTAGTTACTTTGGTTAGAAGATTGTCTAAAACTCTATTTTTTTCAAATTATACGTGATACATAAATAAACGAAAGTTTTTTTGCTGTGTGTGGCGTAAAGCCAGAAAAAAACAACTTACACGGAGCCGTGTGCATGGATGCACCGTTTGTATAGGATGGATATGATTTTTTCATCCTGTATATCATGTGCATTCAAGTAAATAAATTGTGTGTAATCATGTTCTGCCTGGAGATAAGCATCCTTAGATTTTGTTTATTGTAAATAAAGCGGTTTTAATGAGGAATTTTGCTGCTGCCCTGGCCTGTTCATCAATGTCTGTTCGTTTTTAAAAACACTTAACATTTTTTCGCCATTCCATGAAGGTTTTTCAGGGCTGTACAGAGCCTGGTTTAACTGGCGGATCTGCTGACTGAGTTGGTTCGAGCACTGTTGGCAAATCTGCGTTAAGTTGCTTAGCTCTTTATTTTTATAGTTGAGTTGTGCCCACCGTATCAGTGCCGCTTTTGTTTCCCCGGGATTATTCTGTTTTGCATTTTTTATAACGGTATTTCTAGCAGATGCTATTGAGTGTTTGCTTTGGCTGCATTTTATTTTATTTGCGCTGTTTTTATCGCTTGTTTTTGGTTTTTTAAAGAGAAAAAGAAGCGTGATTAACCAGAGACAGGCAAAAAATGCTGCCAACCATTTCCAGTAAGTCGGTTCGCTAGTAACCAGTGTTGCTGGCTGTGCGACTTTATTATCAGTTGGCATATTCTCACTTACTGATGTAGCGTTTTCTGTGGCTGGCAACGTGGTAATGCCGCTGTCTGCATTGATGTCCACTATCGCAGTGATAACCGTTTCGGGAATAATGGCAACTTCCTGTTTACTGGTTTTTGTGTTCCACCATTGCAGCTTTATTTCCGGCAGAGTGTACGTGCCGGCGCGGGCGGGAATAAGTGCAACTTTAATTTGTTTATAACCGGTAATGCCAGTACTGTCAGGTTTGTCTTCGATAAGCGGTTTATCCGGATATTGTTTTAAACCAGCAATGTCCTCGAACTTCAAATCAGGTAGTTGTACAGCAGTTAAACCTTTCGCCGCGATCAAAATAGTACGGGTGACTGGCTCACCAGCTGTAATATTTTGTATGTCTCCTGACCATTCATCAATTAATTGCAGCTCACTGGCAGGTAGCCAGTCTTGCAAATTAATGTTTTCGGGCGCAGCCTTAACGGTGACGTCAATTGCTTTATTGCGAAGCCGTTTTAATTGCCCGCTTAGTTGAAACTGATCAAAGATGGTTCTGGGTTGGGTGGCATTAATGCGGCCTTCGAAAGTAACAGGTTTGATTGTTAAAACGCCACTTTTTTGTGGAAAAATGGCATAACGCCGCTCGATTACTTCGTAATGAATACCCTGACGTGTGGTCTGGTACTGGTCTTCGCTTATTTTGTGGATAATAGCATTAGTATCACTGGTTTGTGGTTCGCTTAAAGACGCGCCGGTGATATGCACGGTACGAAGCAGTCGAACCGTGTAAATAAATTGCGATTGTATCCAGCCGGTTTTTTTATCAATTGTACCCTCAAGAAATATTTTAGCCGGGATGGTGGCCTGTTGTTTTTGTTTTGCAGATGTCCCTGTTGTTGCGATGCCATCAGTCACGGTCAGTTGTATGGCCGGGCTGACGTCCTTGCCGAAGTTTATCGGGGGGATAGTGAAACGCCCAATGTCTTTAGCAAAAAGCGTTAGTTGCCAGGTTTTCTTCAAGCTCCAGTTGCCATTGATAGAGCGCATATTAGTGCTTTGGCTACTACTTAATACATCAAAATCATTATAAATAGGCGAAAAGTCAGGGTCATCGTCAACACTGCTGTCCGCTTCATAAATCAAATGAAAAGTGCTATCCAGCGTCACCGGGTTGCGGCTGGTTTTGACGGTGATGTTTGTAGCCTGGGCAATAGAAATTGCCGTCATACTGGTGAATAGCAGGCTGATAAATAGCCATCTGAGGAACAATCGCACCGCCATCCCTGGCTCTCTGCGCCACAATGTAAACATGGCCGTAC